>NZ_JANSJB010000037.1:0-5325 GCF_047462355.1 Synechococcus sp. H55.9
ACGCCCTGGCGGAGATTGAAGACTGGACGAAGGCTGTGGGCCATGGAGAGCTATCTGGATCTGGATGAATCTGATAAACTCAGGCGGGCGCTTTGCCGAGTCTGCGGGTTGCTGTCTGTCGGGTATCTATGCTGGCTAACTGGCTGCCAATTTCAGGGATCCCTCTGGCCATGCTCGGCCCGGTAAAAAACCCGGTTCTGGTGTTCCTGATCATCCTGACGATCATGCTGGTGGCGCCGTTGCTGTTTGAGCGGCTGCGCCTGCCGGGGATCATCGGCCTGATCCTGGCCGGCTTGGTGGTGGGGCCCTACGGCTTGGGCATCTTGCAGCGGGATGAGACCATCGTCCTGCTGGGCACCGTGGGGCTGCTGTTTCTCATGTTCATGGCCGGGCTGGAGACCAGCCTGGAGGATCTGAAGCTGAATGCCTGGAAGGCCAGCGTCTTTGGGGTGCTCACCTTTCTATTGCCAATGGTGATCGGCACGACGGCCATGCTGGCTTTGGGGTATGGCTTTCTGGCGGCGGTGCTGGTGGCTTCGTGTTTTGCCTCCCATACCCTCATTGCCCTGCCGATCGTCTCCAAGTTGGGCCTGATGCGCCTGCAGACGGTGACAGCCACCTTGGGGGCGACGCTAATTACCAATGTCTTGGCGTTGTTGGTGCTGGCGGTGGTGGTGCGCGCCCACCAAGGCGGGCTGACGCTGCAATTTTGGCTGACGCTGATCCCCTCGATTGCCCTCTACACCTTTGCCACTCTCTGGGGGGTGCCCAAGCTGGGCGGTTGGTTTTTCCGGCGCTTCGGCCACGACGAGGGGGCAGAGTTTACTTTTGTGATCGCTACCCTGTTTGTGGTGGCCTACGGAGCAGGGTTGATCGGCATTGAGCCGGTGGTGGGCGCCTTTTTGGCCGGGACGGCCATCACCCCCATCATCCCCCAGCTCAGCCCCCTCATGAACCGGATTCAGTTTATCGGCAACACGTTGTTTGTGCCGTTTTTCTTGATCTCGGTGGGAATGCTGATCAACCCCAGCATTCTCTTGGGCGAGCCGCGCACGCTGCTGGTGGGCGGGGTGATGATTGCCGCGGAGGTGGTGAGCAAGTTTTTGGCGGCTTGGATCCCGGCCCAACTGTTTGGCTGGCGCTTGGCCAGCGCTATGGTCATGTTCGGCCTGTCGGTAGCGCAGGCGGCGGCTACTTTGGCGGCAATCACGGTGGCCTTTAACGTGGAGTTGGTGGATGAGCTGACGGTAAACGGCACCATCGCCATGATCCTGATCACCTGCATTGCCTCGCCTTGGATCGTGGCCCGCTGGGGCGAGCAAATCCAGCCTGCAGAGGTGGCGGCAGAAGCTGGTAACCTGCCCCAGCCAGCCTGGGGATCCCGCGTCCTGGTGCCGGTCGCCAACCCCGATACCGAAAGCAACCTGCTGCAGTTGGCTTTGATTTTGGTCAAAAAAGAAGGGGGGACGTTGCTGCCGCTGCACGTTTTGTCTGACCGGGCTGGGATCTCGCCCGCGGCCCTTTCTCGGCAGGAACAGTTGCTGTCCTTTGCCGAAGCTTTGGCCCACAGCGCCGTGGCCCGAGTGGAGCCGATTCGCCGGGTGGATGATTCGGTGGAAAAAGGGATCGTTCGCTCGGCAGCGGAACGGCAGGCGACCTTGGTAATCCTGGGCTGGAAGGGCTACTCCACCTATGCGGAGAATTTCTTCGGCAGTGTCATCGACGCAGTGGTGCGGCAGGTGGGGATCCCGGTGTTGATTACGCGGTTTCCTGTCCCGATTGAGACGACGCGGCGCATCCTTTTGGCAGCCCCAGAGTTGGAAGTGTCTTCTGGATCCCTGCAGCAGACGATTGGGCTGGCGCAGACGCTGGCCGAGGAATTGAAGGCGGCGCTGCAGATTCTTTTGGTGCAAACCCGACCGCCACGGGAGCGCTCCCCGGCCCTGGTGGCGGAAAGCTACGCCCATCTGCCGCTCCAACGGGTGCAAGGAGGGCTGGTGGCCGAGGTGCTCAAAGCGCTGCAGCCGGGAGATGTGTTGATGTTGATCCCCAGCGAAGCCCGCAGCCGCTCCCGTCTGAGCCGAGAGCCGGAGACCATTGCCCGCAACCGGCCTAGCCTTTCCATCCTTGTGGTGCATCTGCCTGCTGCCTCCCCGGCACGTCCGCAGGAGGGCGTTCTGGCAGCAGGGGATCCCACTTGGTACTGATGGCGGGTTAGAGCGCTTGTGTGAACGCCGCCCCGGCTCCCCTGATAAACTGGGATCCCCAGGGGGGATGTCGCTAAGAGCATAGGGGTATGGTTGCCTATTTGCTAGAAGTCGGCTGTGAGGAGCTGCCGGCCAGTTTTGTGGATTCAGCCCTAGAGCAATGGAAAACCGGGATCCCGGCCTCTTTGGCAGAAGCCCATCTGCAGGCCGAGGAGATGCAGCTTTTCGGCACGCCACGCCGCCTGGCGGTTCTGTTGCAGGGGTTGCCCACCCAGCAGCCGGATCGCGTCCTAGAGGTGAAGGGGCCGCCGGCTCAGGTGGCCTACCAAGACGGCCGGCTCACCCCGGCAGGGGAAAAGTTTGCCCAAAAACAAGGAGTGGATCCCGGTAGCCTGGAAATCCGGCAGGTGGGCAAGGGATCCTTTGTCTTTGCCGTGCAGCGGGTGCGGGGTCGACCGACAGCAGCGGTGCTCCAGGAATTGGCGCCCACTTGGATCACCAGCTTGAGCGGCGAACGGCTGATGCGCTGGGGCTATGGAGACTTGAAGTTTCCGCGCCCCATCCGCTGGCTGGTTTCCCTTTGGGATGATCAGGTGCTACCTTTGCTGCTGCCGACCCATGAGGGCAATTCCATGTCGGGCTTGGTGGCCGGGCGGGTGAGTCGGGGGCACCGCATTTTGGGATCCCAGCGGCTTGTTTTGGAGCGGGCCGAGAGCTATGTCCGGCAAATGCAAGAGGTCGGGGTCAGTCCCGATCCGGCAACACGGGCGGCCCATATCCAGGCGGAGGTGACCAAGCTGGCCAAGCAGGTGAGCGGCCGCGCCCAGATCCCCCCTTCTCTGCTGCAAGAGGTGGTGCAGTTGGTGGAGTGGCCAACAGCAGTTCTGGGGCGCTTTGAGCCGGAGTTTTTGCGATTGCCCCCTGCGGTGATCGAGACGGTGATGATCACCCACCAGCGCTACTTCCCGGTGCGGGATGGCCGGGATCCCCAGAAATTGCTGCCCTATTTCATCACCATTTCCAATGGTGATCCTGAGCAGTCGGAGCGGATCGCGGCGGGCAACAGCCGGGTGGTGCGGGCACGCTTGGCCGATGCCCGCTTTTTCTACGAAGAGGATCGGCGGATCCCCTTGGCGGAGCGGGTGGAGCGGCTGCAGGCAGTCGCCTTTGCCGAGGGGCTGGGATCGATGCGGGATAAGGTGGAGCGCATCCGCCACATCAGCCGTCTCATCGCCGCTGCCTTGAATTTGGATCCCCAGGAGCAGGCGCTGGTGGATCGCACGGCCCAACTGTGCAAGGCGGATCTGGTGACCCAGATGGTGTACGAGTTCCCGGAGCTGCAGGGGATCATGGGGGCCGACTACGCCCGGCAGGATGGGGAACCGGAGGCGGTGGCTGAGGGGATCGAGCAACACTACTGGCCTCTGGGGGCGGGGGAGGCTCTGCCCACCTCTTTAACCGGGCGGGTGGTGGGCTGGGCAGATCGCCTGGACACTCTGGTGGGCATGTTTCGCTTGGGGCGGATCCCCAGTGGTTCTTCGGATCGCTTTGCCCTGCGGCGGGCCGCCAACAGCCTGGTGCTGGTTGCCTGGGAGGCCGGCTGGAGCTTTGACTTCAACTCCCTGTTGCAAAGGGTGGTGCAGGACTACGCAGCGGGAGATGAAAAGACCTTAAAAGCGTTGCAGGAGTTTCTCGCCCAGCGGCTGCAAACCCTTTTGCAGGAAGAAAAGCGAATCGACTATGACTTGGTCAGAGCCGTGGTCGGGGATCCTGAATCCGTGCAGACAGAGGATCCGCAGAAATCGGAACTGACCTTGCGGGCCCTGAGCAACCTGCCTTTGACCTTGCTGCGGGCCGAGTATCTGCAACATTTGCGGGCTACCGGGGAATTGGCGGATCTCTATCCCACCCTCAATCGCTGTGCCCGCCTGGCAGCCCAAGGGGACTTAGACTACGCCGTGGTGGATCCGGCAGCCGCTGTGGATCCCGGCCAGTTGCAGGAGGCAGCAGAACGGGAGCTGTACGAAGCCTGCCAGAGGGTTTACCACCTAGGGGTGGAGCCGGCCTTGCGGGGAGACCTCGTCCCCTTGGTGGAAGCTCTGCAAGCGGCTGCTCCGCAGGTAGCGCGGTTTTTTGAGGCGGTCTTGGTGATGGATCCGGATCCCCTGCGGCGGGCCAACCGGCTTAACTTGCTGGGGCTATTGCGCAACCAGTCGCGCCTGCTGGGGGACATGGGAGCGGTGGTCGTGGTAGGGGAATCGGCGCCGGAGAAAACCCATTAGCAACTTCCTTTCTCTCTCCGTTTGGGAGAGGAGCCGGGGGATCGGTGGGATTCTGGTCAACGCTACAAGGGATCCCAAGTATCCTGCCGCCGCAGGGTCGCTTGCCGCAGCCGGGCCAAGTTGGCGGATCCGGTGCAGAAGGCTGCGATCCTCAGCTCCTCGATCACGGCGCGAAAGGTATCCACCACTGCCTGCGCTTGTCCTTGGGAGACGGCGTGTAAAGCGGGGGCGGCCATGCCCACCACATCGGCCCCCAGGCGGATGGCTTTGGCCACGTCGATGCCGTTGCGGATGCCGCCGCTGGCCACCAGGGGTAAATCCGGCAGCAAGCGACGAATTTCCAGCAGGGCCAACGCAGTTGGGATCCCCCAATCCCTGAAGCTGTGGGCAATGCGTTTCTTGAAGGCCTCTGTTTGGCGATGGGCCTCCACCTCGCTCCAACTGGTGCCGCCCGCCCCCGCCACATCCAGGGCTGCCACGCCGCAGTCGGCCAGCCGCTGGGCCACCTTGGCACTGAGGCCATTGCCCACTTCCTTGACCAGCACCGGCACCGGCAGTTGGGCCACCAAGCGTTCGATGCGGCCGTACAACCCGCGCCAGTCGGGATCCCCCTGGGGCTGAACCGCCTCTTGGAGAGGATTGAGGTGCAAAATCAGCGCATCCGCCTCGATCATCTCCACCGCCCGTCGCGCCTGCTCCAGCCCATAGCCATAGTTGAGCTGAACAGCACCCAGGTTGGCCAGCAGCAGAATATCCGGGGCCACTTGGCGCACCTGGTAAGTCCGGGCCAGCTCCGGGTGTTCCAAAGCGGCCCGCTGGGATCCCACCCCCATGGC
>NZ_JANSJB010000037.1:5425-7485 GCF_047462355.1 Synechococcus sp. H55.9
CGCTCAAAGCCGGTGCGGATCCCTTTGGCGGCTACGTCCTGCTGCAGAACAATGTCCAGGTGATCCTGCTTACGTTCGGAGATGGGAGGTGGGGAAGCGACCATGGTCTGGGTGGAAGATTGTCCAATCTATATACCCTACATGCCAGAACAGCATTGCCCGAAGACGACCCGCGGTTGTCTATGATGTGGGCGGGATCCCAACCGGACAGCCATGCAACCCTTGCACATCTTGCTGGCAGAAGGCAACCCCCATCTGCGCAGCTTGCTGGGTTGGCACTTGCAACAGGCGGGGCACCCAGTTTGGCAAGCAGAGACCATCCGCCAGGCTAAAACCCTGCTGCAGCAGCAGCCCATCCACCTGCTGATTTTGGATGCAGAGCTGTCCAACCGCGGCGGCCTGCAATTGTGCCGCTGGGCCCATCGCCAGTGCGATCTGCTGATTTTGCTGCTCTCCCAGCGGGGATCCGAAGCCGACATCATCACCGGGCTGGAAGCCGGGGCCGACGCTTACCTCACCAAGCCCCTCAGCCTGCCCCTGTTAGACGCCCATATTCAGGCCCTGACCCGCCGGCTGCGTCGCCGTATCCCTCCCACTTTTCTGCAGTATGGGGATCTCAAAATCGACCTGGTGCAACGGCGCGTCACCTTGGCCGGGGAAGGGATCGACCTCACGCCTCAGGAGTTCAGCCTGCTGATGGTGCTGGTGCAGGCAGACGGGGATCCCGTCTCTCGGCTGGAACTGCTGGAGCGAGCGTGGCCGGATTCCACCGATAACCCCCGCACCGTTGATACCCACATCCTCTCGTTGCGCAAAAAGCTGGAACGGGATCCGCGCCAGCCCAGCTTGATCCAGACAGTGCGCAATGTCGGCTACTGCTTTGGCCTCAATCCCCCCCTGCTACAGGAGCAGAAAACCCGGCCAGCCGCTGTCGGGGGTTCCGGAGCTGGCCCCTACGTCCGAGGAGAGCCAGGATCCCCGTCTGGATCGCTCAGTCGCGGCAAAGACCGGCGCACCCGCTGCTCCAAAGCCAGATTGCGACGTTGACGGCTGAGCTGCAGGGCCGCCTGCAAATCAAAGAGAGCTGTCTCTCTATCCCCCATGTTCCAGTAGGCCAGCCCCCGTTCGTACAGGCCGTACTCGTCGGAGCGGTCGATGCAGTTTATGTCCGCTTCCCGGCGAAAAGCCCGCTCGTAGTCGTCCAAAGCCGCTTTGATCTCCCCCAGCGCATAGAGAAGGTTGCCCCTGCTGTAAAGGGCGTTGGGCTGCTGCGGTTCTATTTCTAGGCTGCGGCTGAGGTCGGCAACGGCCTCGCCATAGCGATCGGCCCAAGCATAGGCAACGCCCCGCCGATAGTAATGGGCCGGAGAGGGATCCCAGCGGATGGCCTGCGACCAATCGGACAAAGCCGCCTCCCATTCGCCCAGGTAGCCGTACACCGTAGCGCGGCAGGCATAGGCGGGCGCCGAGGTGGGATCCCGACGAATGGCCTCGTCCAGGTGAGTTAGAGCTGAAGACAGGGATCCCTGTTGCATAAGCAGGTTGGCCAAGCGGAGGTGGTGGGGGGCGTTGGGGTGTAGGCGCACCAGCTCGGTCAACTCCGCCGTTGCCCCCTGCAGATCCCCTTGCGACTGGCGAATCAGGCCGCGGTAAAGGTAGGGTTCTGGCCGGCGCGGGGCCAACCGGGTGGCCTGGTCGAAGTCCGCCAGCGCCTGGGGAAGCTGGCCGAGTTCGAGGTAAGCTTGGCCCCGCAGGAGGTGGGCGTTGGTCAAATGGGGATCCTGTTGCAGCGCCAGGTTGAGCTGCTCGACGGCCCCTATCAGATCCCGGTTCAGCCACCGCTCGCGACCGCGGTTGTAGGCCAAGATGGCGGGGCGGGTAAAGGCAGAAATGGCTGCCGCACTGGCCAGACCCATCACCGCCAAGAGGCGATCCTGCCGCCAACTGGCCAGGCCCCCCAGCAGCAGGGCAGCCACGACCAACAGGCGCAAACCGGCAGAGTCGTGGGCTTTGAGCATGGCATCAACCCGGAGCCGTTTGAATCTGTTTTTCTGATTCTG
>NZ_JANSJB010000037.1:7585-18356 GCF_047462355.1 Synechococcus sp. H55.9
TGGGTGGAATGGGAATTCTAGGCCCAGAGCATCAGCCGCAGCTCATAGGGATCGTGCATATCGGGGTGAAAGGGCAACAAGCGGATGGCCAGCCCCTGTAGGCCGCTGGCCTCGTAGCGAATCTGGCCGGAGAAGATGGCGCGATCCTCCATCGTCTCCACATGGGGCAAAGAGGTCGCCTGGCCGTTCTGGATCTGGCCGTTGTCGTCCACCGGCCCCTGGTAGGCCTGGACGATCACATCCTGCGGCTGCAGGGATCCCAGCCGCACCTCGACAGTCACCGTAAGGGGATCCCGGGCCATCACCACTTGGTCATCTTGCGCCGAGGGGAGGCCGGCGGCGGAAGCTTTCTTCGGGGTTTCAATCTGGACATTGAGGACCCGAATGTTGTACCAGTTCTCCTGCAAATGATTGCGCCAGCGGGTGAACTGGCGAGCCGACTCGAAATTGTCGCGGCGCATGCGGTCAAAGTAGTTGCTGAGGGGGATGTAGGCCCGCTCGGCATACTCCAGCACCATGCGCTGCGTGCTGAAGCGGGGGCAGTTGAGCCGAATCGCCTGCTTCATGCGCTGAATCCAGGCGTGGGGCAGGCCATCGCTGCCGCGCTGGTAAAAGAGAGGGGCAACCTCTTGTTCCAGCAGGTCGTAGAGGGCATTCGACTCCACCTCATCTTGGTAGGCGCGATCCTCGTATTCCTCGCCGCGGCCAATGGGCCAGCCGGTCTGGTAGTAATCGGCCTCATCCCACCAGCCATCCAAAATGCTCAGGTTCTGTCCACCGTTGGCCGCCGCCTTCATGCCGCTGGTGCCGCTGGCCTCGCGAGGGCGCAAGGGGTTGTTCAGCCACACATCCACGCCGGCCACCATCAGGCTGGTGATGTACATGTCGTAGTCCTCGATGAAAACTAAGTGCTGGCGAAACTCCGGCTGGCGCGACACCTGCACGATCTGGCGGATCAACTCTTTGCCGGCTGTATCGCGGGGGTGGGCCTTGCCGGCAAAGATAAACTGCATCGGGTACTGGGGATGGTTGAGCAAGGCCTTGAGCCGTTCCAGGTTGTGGAGCAAGAGGGTGGCCCGCTTGTAGGTGGCAAAGCGGCGGGCAAAGCCAATGGTGAGCACCTCTGGGTTGAGGGCCTCGGAGGCTCGCTGAATCTCCACTGCCGAGGCGGCCCGCTTTTGCAGTTGTTCCACCAGGCGCTCGCGGGTGAAGGTGATCAAGCGGGAGCGGCTGCGCTCGTGGGCCCGCCACAGTTCCCCATCCGGGATCCGATCCACCTTTTGCCAAAGAGGATCGGTGGGGGGAGCCTCCGCCCAATCCGGCCCCAGGTAGCGATCGTAGAGGGCTTGGTTCTCTTCCCCCACCCAGGTGCGGACATGCACCCCGTTGGTGATGGAGGTAATCGGCACCTCCTCCAGCGGGATCCCGGGCCATAGCCGGCTGAACATCTTGCGCGAGACCGCCCCGTGCAGCTTGCTGACGCCGTTGACAAACGAGGCCATGTTGATGGCCAGCACCGCCATGCTGAAGGGGGACTGGAAGTCGCCGGTGTTTTCGCGGCCCAGGGCCAAAAAGCGCTCCCGGCTCAGGCCCATCTGGCTGTAGTAGAAGCCGAGGTAGTAGTCGATTTTGTCCGGCGGGAAGAGGTCGATCCCGGCGGGTACCGGCGTGTGGGTGGTAAACATCTGGCTGGACTTGGCCACCTGCCAAGCCTCTTCAAAGCTCAGCCCCTGCTCCAGCATCAACAGGCGGATGCGCTCCACGGCCAAAAAAGCCGAGTGCCCCTCGTTCATGTGGTAGACGGTGGGATGGATGCCAAGGGCGCGCAAAGCCCGCACGCCGCCGATGCCCAGCATGATCTCCTGGTGGATGCGCACGTCCTGGTCGCCGCCGTACAGCTCATCGGTGATGTCTTGGTCGTACTGGCTGTTGGGCTCGATGTTGGTGTCCAAAAGATACAGAGGCACCCGCCCCACCATCGCCTTCCAGATGCGGGCAAACACCTTGCGCTTGGGGTAGTCCACCTCAATGCGAATCTCGCGGCCCTCCGCATCCCGCTGCAGCTCCAGGGGCATGTTGAAGAAATCGTTCACAGGGTAGCGCTCCTGCTGCCAGCCGTCGGGGTTGAGGTACTGGCGAAAATATCCCTTTTGGTAGAGCAGGCCCACCCCCACCAGCGGCAGGCCCAGGTCGCTGGCCGCCTTGAGGTGATCCCCGGCCAAAACCCCCAGGCCCCCTGAGTAGATGGGCAGACAATCGGCCAGACCAAACTCGGCTGAAAAATAGGCGTAGCACTCCCCTTCCACCGCTTGGGCCGAGCGATACTTGCGGTACCAGGTGTCTTCCTGCAGGTAGCTCTGGAGCTGTTGGCTGGCCCGTTCCAACTGGGCCAAAAAGCCGGGATCCTCCGCCAGCTCGTCCAGCCGCTCCTGCCGCATCTGCCCCAGCAAAGCCACCGGGTTGTGGCCACAGGCATCCCAGAGATCCGGATCCATGCGCTGGAACAGGCTGCGGGTTTCCACGTTCCAACTAAAATGCAGGTTATAGGCCAGCAAGCGCAGACTTTCCAGAGCAGCCGGCAGGTAGGGAGTAACCTTAAACGTGCGTAACGGCTTCATAGTTAGGACGCGTGCAGGTCGCCACTGCCAAGCTACCCTGACCTCGGCGGGAGAGCACAGTTTTTTACAGCTTCTTTCGAGTTGAAGGCCGGGATCCTGCCTAGGTACCACCTGCCGCTTCCAGGGAACCAAGGCATAGCGCATTCCTTGTTACATATGGATCTAACTGCACCCCTGGCCGACACCATTGCTGCCATTGCCACTGCTGTGGTGCCCGAGCAGGGCAGCATTGGCATTGTACGCCTTTCCGGCTCGCGGGCTTTGGCCATTGCCCAGGCCATCTTTACCCCCGCTCGCCGCAACGCCACCTGGGAGAGCCATCGCCTCCTCTACGGCTGGATCCACGATGAGAAGGGCCAGCGGTTGGATGAGGCCCTAGCTGTCTGGATGCAGGCCCCCCGCTCCTACACCCATGAGGACGTGGTGGAGCTGCACTGCCACGGCGGCATCATGGTGGTTCAGTCCACGCTGCAGCAGTGCCTGCGCCAGGGAGCACGGCTGGCGCAGCCGGGGGAGTTCAGCCTGCGGGCTTTCTTGAACGGACGCATCGACCTCACCCAGGCCGAAAGTGTGGCCGATCTGGTGGCGGCTCGCTCCCCGCAGGCAGCCCAGATGGCGCTGGCGGGGCTGCAGGGCAAATTGGGACAGTCCATCCGCGCCCTGCGCCAGGAGCTGCTGGGCTTATTGGCCGAGATCGAGGCGCGCATCGACTTTGAAGAGGATCTGCCCCCTCTGGATGTTCCCGCTTGGCAGGCCCGGCTGCAAGCCATCCAGGCCCAGATGCAGGCCCTGCTGGCCACCGCCGAGCGGGGGCAACTGCTGCGCACCGGGGTGAAAGTGGCCATCGTCGGACGGCCCAATGTCGGCAAGTCCAGCCTGCTCAACGCCTGGTCGGGCCAGGATCGCGCCATCGTCACCGACCTGCCCGGCACCACCCGCGACGTGGTGGAATCCCAGTTGGTGGTGAGAGGGATCCCCGTCCAGCTTTTGGATACTGCCGGCATTCGCGCCACCGACGATCCAGTGGAACGGCTAGGGGTGGAGCGCTCCCAACGGCTGGCCCAGGCTGCCGATGTGCTGCTGCTGGTCATCGACGCCCAGGCCGGCTGGACGGATGCCGACGCCGCCATCTACGAGTCCATTCGCCACCGCCCTCTCATCTTGGTCATCAACAAAACCGACCTCGCCCCCCCTGACGGGATCCCCCTCCCCGCCGAGATTACCCACCGCGTCCCCGCCGTCGCCGCCCAAGGCCAAGGGATCCCGGAGCTGGAAGAGGCCCTGGAGCAGCTTGTCACCCAGGGACGGCCCCAGCCCAACCTGGAGGTGAGCCTTAACCAGCGCCAGGCCGCCGCCCTCCGCCAGGCCCAAGCCAGCCTGGAACAGGTAGTTCAGGCTATGCAGGCGCAGCTCCCCCTCGATTTCTGGAGCATCGACCTGCGCGACGCCCTGCACGCCCTTGGCCAGATCACCGGCGAGGAGATCTCCGAAGCGGTGCTGGATCAGATCTTCAGCCGCTTCTGCATCGGCAAGTAAGTGCTCACTAACTCATACTCATTCTGAGTTTGTGTTAGTATGGGCTGAGTTGGGGATCCTCACAGCGGATCCCGGATAATGGAGACACAACTTAGGAGGTTGGCTATGGTTACCGCCGCAAAAACCCGTCTCTACCCCACCCAGATCGACTTGCCGGCCGAGGCCCGCGCGCAACTGGTGGAGTTGCTCAACCAGTCCTTGGCGGACACGCTGGATCTGAAAACCCAGGTGAAGCAGGCCCATTGGAACGTCAAAGGCATGAACTTCATCGCCCTGCACGAGATGTTTGACACCTTTGCCGGCACCCTGGAAAACTACGTAGACATGCTGGCGGAGCGGGTTACGGCTCTGGGGGGCATTGCCCGCGGTACCGCTCGCATCGTCGCCCAAACCTCGAACTTGCCCGAATACGACCTAACGGCTGAGGAGGGGCGGACTCACCTGCAGGCTTTGGCGGCCCGCTACGGCCAGTATGCGGCTGCTGTCCGCCGCAACATCGACCGCACCACCGAACTGGGGGATGCCGACACCGCCGACCTGTTTACCGAGATCTCCCGCCAGATCGACAAAGATCTTTGGTTCATCGAGGCTCACCTGCAGGCGTAACGTCGGCAAGCCAAATCTGGATAGGCAAGTGGAGTAGGCAAAAATGGGCGTCAACGCTCCCCTCCTGTACCTGGTGGCTTTGGCCGGTATCCTCAGCGTGGCAGGCTACTTCGTCCTGCGTGAGGTGCTGCGGGTGCGGGCCCAGGAAAAAGTCATCCGGCAGCTCCAGCCTCGCCTGAGCAAAGGCAAGGGATCCCCACAGGAGCACTACGAGTTGGGCAGCGTCTATCTGCAAAAGCGTCTCTACGACCAGGCCATCGTCCAGCTTAAAAAAGCTCTAGAGGTGGCTGGGGAGAACATTCCCCCCGTCTGCAACGCCCTCGGTTTTGCCTACTTCAGCCAGGGGCAATACGACCTGGCCATCCGCTACTACAAAGATGCAGTGGCAGCGGATCCCGGCTATGTGACCGCTTGGAACAACCTGGCCCATGCCTATGAGAAGAAAAATCTCTATGGCCCAAGCCTGGAAGCTTACGAAACTGCCCTGAAGTTGGATCCCCAAAATGCCATTGCCAAGCGCCGCTCGGATTCTCTGCGCAAACGCTTGTAGCCCAGCTCCTGGGGATTCCCTCTGCAATTCCATCCGCAGAAATACTCTTGACTGAGGCACAGTTGTTCAGATGGGTTGGGCTTAAAAGCTCATCATGCCTCTATAAGCCTTTCCTTATCCTCTCAAAAGAAGATTGAAATATGGAAATCTTGAGCACACATGTAAGATCCGGTATCGTGTTGCCGGGGCTGGTATTATGTCTTAAAAACGAGAGGCCATTTCATGGATTCGCAATCGGTAGCACCTGTGGTTCTGGTAATCCTGGACGGCTGGGG
Organism: Synechococcus sp. H55.9; assembly: GCF_047462355.1. Lineage (NCBI taxonomy): Bacteria > Bacillati > Cyanobacteriota > Cyanophyceae > Synechococcales > Synechococcaceae > Synechococcus > Synechococcus sp. H55.9. The sequence continues at coordinate 13,171 of NZ_JANSJB010000037.1, forward strand.
TTATCGGGACGCTCTCGATGGCAACGCGGTGCTGGCTGCCCAAACCCCTGTCCTGGATAGCCTTTGGGCTGCCTATCCCCATGCTCTGCTGCAAGCCTCAGGTCGAGCTGTGGGCCTGCCGGCAGGACAGATGGGCAACTCTGAAGTCGGGCATCTGACGTTGGGGGCAGGGCGGGTGGTACCGCAAGAATTGGTGCGTATCAGCGACGCCATCGAGACGGGATCCCTCTTCCAGGAGCCCCTCTTGCTGGAGGTGTGTTGCCAACTCAAAGAGCGAGGGGGCCGTTTTCATTTCATCGGCCTCTGCTCCGAAGGCGGGGTTCACTCCCACATCGACCATCTCTATGGCTTGCTTAAGTTGGCGACCCAGGCTGGGATCCCGGCCTATGTCCACGCCATCACCGATGGCCGCGATACCTTGCCTCGCGACGGGGCCAGGGTTCTGGCCGCCCTGGAAAAAGAGCTGCAACGGCTGGGCAATGGCGTCATCGCCACCCTGAGTGGCCGCTACTACGCCATGGATCGGGATCGCCGTTGGGAGCGTACCCAGAAGGCCTACGAGATCCTGACGGAAGACGGCCCTGGCTGTGGCCGCAGCGCTGCTGAGGTCATGGAAGACTTTTACGCCCAGGATGTTACCGACGAGTTCATTCCCCCCACTCGCTTGGCTCCGGGGGCGGTGCAGCCGGGAGATGCAGTCATCTTCTTCAACTTCCGACCGGATCGCGCCCGCCAGCTCACCCAAGCCTTCGTCTGCCCTGACTTTTCCGGTTTCCAGCGCCGTCTGATTCCGGATCTCACCTTTATCACCATGACGCAGTACGATCCAACCTTGCCGGTGCAGGTGCTCTTTAAGCCCCAGAACCTGGATCACCTGCTGGGCCAAGTGGTGAGCGAGGCCGGCCTCAAGCAGTTGCGCATTGCCGAGACGGAAAAGTACGCCCACGTCACCTACTTCTTCAACGGCGGCATCGAGCAGCCCTTTCCCGGCGAAGATCGCATCTTGGTGCCAAGCCCGCTGGTGGCCACCTACGACCAGATGCCGGAGATGTCGGCGGTGGAGGTGACCGACAAGGCTATCGAAGCTATCGCCCGCCGCGAATACAGCCTCGTGGTGCTCAACTATGCCAATCCCGACATGGTGGGCCACACCGGCAACTTCGAGGCCACCGTGCGGGCGCTGGAGACGGTGGATCGCTGCCTGGGCCGTCTGCTGGCGGCGGTGGTGGATGCGGGGGGTACCACCTTAATCTTGGCGGATCACGGCAACGCCGAGCTGATGTGGGACGAGCAGGGCAACCCTTGGACCGCCCACACCACCAACCCCGTCCCCTGCATCCTGGTGGAGGGGGAAAAGCGCAAAATCCCCAGTCGCGGCGGCAACGTCAAGCTGCGCTCCGACGGCACCCTGGCCGACGTGGCCCCCACCCTTCTGGAGATCTTAGGTCTGCCTCAACCTGCCGAGATGACAGGGCGCTCGCTCTTGCAGCCGGCAGAATACACCATCCTGCAGCGGCAACCCAGCCCAGTGGGGCGCTGAGACCGGGAATTGCTCACTCGGCCACTGGGATCCCAGCCTGGGCCAGCCAAGCTCTCAGCTCTTCCCAGTTGCGGTAGAGGGCCAAAACCTGCGAGCGCTCAGGGTGATAGGGGGCGCTCAGGCGCTCCAACTGCAAAAAGCGAGCCTGGGGAGGGATCACCGCCACTTCCGGATCGGGGGGTGTGGGCCGGCGCAGGGAGCTGCTGTAGCCGCGGTAGATCAGCACCAAATCAACTTCCCCCTCGCTTTCTACCTCCACCCGCAGCACCTCCTGGGGGTGAGCCTGGCTGTAGCGCTCCAAGGCCAGCGGCCAGGGCAAAGCACTCATGCCAGCTCCCCCTTGTCTGCACCGGGCCGCAGCCGCCAGACAAAGTAAACGCTATAGAGCAGGTAGGCCACCAAGCCCCACGCCCCCACGCTCCCCAGCAGCTCCGGCGGCACATTGGGATGGAAAATCTCTCGAAACCCCAGCGGCGGCTCAAGCCAAGCTCGACACTCCGCCGATAGAGAAGCCCGGAAGGCGCAGGGCACGAAGGCCCCCGAAAAGAGGATCCCGGCCCCCATGTAACCGGTTACAGCCCACCGCCAGAGCAAAAAAGCTCGTGCCGCCCAGCTTCTCGACTGCCTGAGAGCAGTGCTCCAATCTCGCCAGAACCACAGGCAGACCGGGATCAAGAGCCGCGCCATCGCCCCGCTCAAGAAGCTGATGGGCAGGCCACCAATCATCAAATACACCGTCACCGCCAAGAGGCTGGACACCCGCCAGTAAACGATCAAGAGCTGAATCAGAGGACGTAACCCCACCGCAAAAGCCCAAATTAGGAGAGCCAACGGCAGCACCACCGTCAGCGCCACGGCCAAGCTGTAGTCCACCCAGATCGCCTTGACCAGCCAACTCACGGGGATCATCCTCGCCCTTTCTTCTCACTGCCCCATAGTATATAGAGCGGCAGGGTCGGCGGGATCCACCTCAAAACAACAGGAGGTAACAGAATATTGCAGCTTCTCGGCCACCTTAGGCAAAACTTTACATCCGAGGGCTTTCAGAAAGTTTTCCATTTTTGCCGTTGCCGATCCGCGAAGGTGGTAGATTCTTAGAGGAACATCTCCGTCTGTCGAAGGGCTAGTCGTCTTTCGAGGCGATGATTGTAAGGTTCCATCCCGTCCTGGCCCGGCCCAACTCGTTAAGTATTGTTACTTAGTCGTGTTATTTTGGGTTAAGGCCAGATCCTCAGAGGTGGTGACCTCATTCCCATGGCACGTTCTTCCCGACTTCTCTCCCACAGTCCTGCCCGTTGGAAGGCGACCCCGTGGAAGCCCAAGCCTTTGCCTCCCCTAGAGGAGGCGCCGCCTCCGTCCCAGCAGGAGGAGGATTTAGGCTGCCAGAGTGCGTCGCAGCCGTCGCTTGCTCCGGGCGAAGCGGGTTCGGGGGAGAAGGCGACAATGGCTGGCAGGAGCTATGAAGCGCTGCAGCTATGGCTGGTGGTGGTTACCTTGGGCGTGAGTCTGGCCATCGCTGTGGGAGTGGCCCTGGTCTACTCCCCAGGGGTGGCGGCCAACTACTTGCTCGGAGCAATCGTTGGCGTAGTCTATCTGCGCATGCTGGGCCGTGGTGTTGCGGAGCTGGGCAAAAGTCGCAGCCGGCTGGGCGTGACGCGCTTGGCTCTGTTTGTCGGGCTGATCGTCCTGGCCACTCAGGTGAAGTCTTTACAGATTTTGCCTATTTTTTTGGGGTTCATGACCTACAAGGTCGCCCTGCTCATTCATCTTGTCCAGACGCTGACTCGTTTATCCTCTTCTGCGTGATGCCCATGAACCTGTTCTTCTCCTCTCCTCCTCTTCTAGCAGAACTTGAGGTCGGCCATCACCTCTATTGGCACCTGGGCAAATTCACCGTTCACGGGCAGGTTTTGATTGCCAGTTGGATCGCCATCGCCCTGATCTTGGCCGTGGTGCTGTTGGGGACTCGTCAACTGCAGCGGGAGCCGGCTGGCCTGCAAAACTTCGTTGAGTATGCCCTGGAATTTGTGCAAAGCATTGCCCGCGCCCAGATTGGCGAGCGCAACTTCCGGCCCTGGGTGCCCTATGTTGGCACCTTGTTCTTGTTCATCTTTGTCTCCAACTGGATGGGCAACCTCTTCCCTTGGAAGTTGATTCCCCTGCCGGAAGGAGAGCTGGCCTCTCCCACCAACGACATCAACACCACCGCCGGCTTGGCGCTGCTCACCAGCGTCATGTATTTTGTAGCCGGTATTAGCAAGCGAGGGCTGTCCTACTTTAAAAAGTACATCGAGCCCACGCCGGTTCTGTTGCCCATCAACGTCCTGGAAGATTTCACCAAACCTCTCTCGCTGAGCTTCCGTCTGTTCGGCAACATCTTGGCAGAGGAGCTGGTGATCGCGGTGTTGGTGTTGCTGGTGCCGTTGTTGATCCCGGTGCCGGTGATGATCCTGTTCCTGTTTACAGGGGCCATTCAGGCTTTGATCTTCGCGACGCTCTCGGCAGCTTACATTGGAGAGGCGCTGGAAGGTCATGGGGGTGGGGATCACCACGATTGACCCAGGAGTTGAGCCAGCCGCCGAGTTCAGGGCCCAGCTCTCAAAACCTCTCCAATGGGTCGTTGCAAGGGATCCCTTCTCTGGTAAGGTTTGTTGGGGCCGAGAGGCCGCCGACAAAGAGGCGATCGGTTAAATATCAAGCCAGATCACCTCGACGCTCAAAGCGCTGTTGCGTTCGTGTCAACCCTCTGTTTTGTACTGACAAGGAGCATCTCACTATGGATCCGTTAACCTCTGCTGCTTCTGTTTTGTCTGCCGCTCTGGCAATTGGCCTGGGATCCCTGGGCCCGGGGCTGGGCCAGGGGAATGCTGCCGCCGCCGCTATGGAAGGGCTGGCCCGTCAGCCGGAAGCAGAAGATAAAATCCGCGGCAACCTGCTGGTCAGCCTGGCCTTCATGGAAGCGTTGACCATCTACGGCTTGGTGGTGGCACTGGTACTTTTGTTTGCCAACCCCTTCGCCTAATGCCTCTGGGGGCGGCCCAGGCCGAGAGCTGGGGTCTTGCCCCCCTTCCCTGCTCGATCTCAGATCCTGTTTCTGTTGGTGCGGCCTCATGATTTGTTCAACTTTGTTGGCCGTCGAAGCTGCCGAGAAAAATGGCCTCTTCGATCTGGATGCCACCTTGCCCATCATTGCCGTCCAATTTCTGCTGCTGGTGGCCGTGCTCAACTCCCTTTTCTACGAGCCGGTTACTCGGGTCATCGACAGCCGCAACGACTACATCCGCACCACCCAGGCGGAGGCCCAGGAGCGGTTGGACAAGGCGATGGCTCTGACCCGCCAGTACGAGGCTGAGATCGGCAAGGCCCGCCTACAGGCGCAGCAGGTGATCGCCGAGGCGGAAGCGGCTGCAGCCCGCATCCGTGCGGAGAAGCTGGCGGCAGCCCAGACGGAGATCCAAGCCAAGCTGGAGGCGGCGCGGCGGCAAGTTGAGCAGGAAAAGCAGACGGCGCTCGAACAACTGCAGCAGCAAGTGGATGCCATTGCCGCCCAGATCACCGAGAAGCTGTTGGGCAGCGCCCGTTAAGTGGCCGGTTGAACATTCCTTGGGAGTAGCGCGTGATGCTGGTGTGGAGCCTGATGCCCGCT
>NZ_JANSJB010000037.1:18456-22321 GCF_047462355.1 Synechococcus sp. H55.9
GGCAGCGCCCGTTAAGTGGCCGGTTGAACATTCCTTGGGAGTAGCGCGTGATGCTGGTGTGGAGCCTGATGCCCGCTTGGCTTTTGGCCATGGCAGAAGCCGCGGAAGTATCCCCAGAAAAGGGGCTCTTGGATGCGATTCTGGAAAGCAACTTAATCAACATCGCCATTATCCTCACCTTGCTGTACATTTTGGGGCGCCGGGTGGTGGGGGAAGCTCTGGCCAAGCGGCGAGAAGGCATCCTCGAGGAGCTGCGCCAGGCGGAGCAGCGCAAGCAGGAGGCGATCGAGAGGCTGGCGGAAGAACAACAAAAGCTGGCGCAGGCCCAGCAAGAGGCGGAGCGCATTCGCAAACAGGCGGAGGCCAATGCGGAAGCCCGCCGGCAGGAGCTGTTGCAGCAGGCGGAGCGGGAGATCGAGCGGCTGCGCGCCAACGCCGAAAGGGATCTCTCTGCTGAACAAGAGCAAATTGTCCAGGAGCTGCGCCGCCAGATCGTGCGCCAAGCCCTGCGCAAGGTGGAGCAGGAGCTGCCGCAGCACCTCAGCGAGCAGGTTCACCAGCGCCTGATCGAACAAGGGATCCAGATGATTGCCCGCTAAGGAGGAGGAAGGGAAAAGCATGATCAGCCGCACCATGGCCGCCAAGGTGGTCGATCCCTACGCCGAAGCCCTGGTTTCTCTTGCCTCTGCTCAGGGGCTAATGGATACCTTTGAGGCCGACATCCGTTTTATGGCCGCGGTTCTGCAGGCCACGCCGGAGCTGGGCCAATTCCTCGCCAGCCCCCTGATCAAGGCGGAAGCCAAGAAAAACCTGCTGCAGCAGGTGTTTGCCGACCAGATCCACCCCCTGCTGCTGAATGCTCTTAAGCTGTTGTGCGACCGTCGCCGTATCATGTTCCTCGAGGCCGTCTGCCGGCGGTTCTTGGAGCTGCAGCGGAAGCTGCAAGATATCGTCCTGGCCGAGGTGACCACGGCGGTACCTCTGACCGAGGCGCAACAGCAGTCGATCCGCGAGCGGGTAAGAGACTTCACGCAGGCCAGGGGTGTGGAGCTCCAGATTGCCCAAGATCCCACGTTGCTGGGTGGGGTGATCATCAAGATCGGATCCCAGGTGATCGACCTCAGCTTGCGCGGCCAGTTGCGCCGGCTGGCGCTGCAGTTGGCCTAAATTGGCCCAGCGTTTTCCTCAATGATTTTTTTGGATCCCTTCCTATTCCGTTGAGAGGACTGCTATGCCTACGATTCGCCCAGACGAGATCAGTACCATCATCAAGCAGCAGATCGAACAGTATAACCAGGAGATGCAGATCTCCAATGTCGGTACCGTCCTGCAGGTGGGAGACGGCATTGCCCGCATCTACGGCCTGGAGAAGGTGATGGCCAGCGAACTGTTGGAATTTGAGGATGGCACCACCGGTATTGCCCTTAACCTAGAAGAAGACAACGTCGGCGCAGTGTTGATCGGCTCCGGGCGCAACATCCAAGAAGGATCCACCGTCAAAGCCACGGGCAGAATTGCCAGCATCCCTGTAGGGGAAGCCCTGCTGGGCCGCGTAGTGGATCCCCTGTGCAACCCCATCGACGGCAAAGGGCCGATTCACTGCACCGAGACGCGCCTCATTGAGTCCCCGGCCCCCGGCATTATCGATCGCCGCTCCGTGTACGAGCCTCTGCAAACCGGCATCACCGCCATTGACGCTCTAATCCCCATCGGGCGGGGGCAGCGGGAGCTGATCATCGGCGACCGCCAAACCGGCAAGACCACCGTTGCCGTGGACACGATCCTGAACCAGAAAGGGCAGGATGTGATCTGCATCTACGTAGCCATTGGCCAGAAGCAGAGCACCATCGCCCAGGTGGTGGGCATCCTGACCGAGCGAGGGGCGATGGACTACAGCATTGTGGTGGCTGCCGGCGCTGACAGCCCGGCACCGCTGCAGTGGTTGGCCCCCTATTGTGGCGCCACCATTGCCGAGTACTTTATGTACCAGGGTAAGCACACTTTGGTGGTCTACGACGACCTCTCCAAGCAGGCGGTGGCCTACCGGCAGATGTCGCTGCTGTTGCGGCGTCCGCCCGGTCGGGAAGCCTACCCAGGGGATGTATTCTATCTGCACTCGCGGCTGCTGGAGCGGGCGGCCAAGCTGAACAGCCGGCTGGGCGAGGGATCCATGACGGCGCTGCCGATTGTGGAAACCCAGGCCAACGACGTGTCGGCCTATATTCCCACCAACGTTATCTCCATCACCGATGGGCAGATCTTCTTGGAGTCGGATCTGTTCAACGCCGGCATTCGCCCCGCCATCAACGTTGGCATCTCTGTCAGCCGCGTCGGCTCGGCGGCCCAGACCAAGGCGATGAAGAAAGTGGCCGGCTCGATCAAGGTGGAACTGGCGCAATTTCGCGATCTGGAAGCCTTTGCCCAATTTGCCTCTGATCTGGACGAGGCCACCCAGAAGCAATTGGCCCGCGGCCAACGGCTGCAGGAGATCCTCAAGCAGCCGCAATATTCGCCCCTGTCTTTGGATCAGCAGGTGGCGATTATCTACGCCGGGACGCGGGGGTATTTGGACGACATTCCGGTGGAGAAAGTCTCCAGCTTCAAGCAGGGCCTGCTGTCCTACTTGGGCACCACCCATCCCAAGTATGGGGAGATCGTCCTCTCCACCAAGCAACTCACTGAAGAGGCGGAAGAGATCTTGAAAACCGCCATCACGGAGTTCAAACAGAGCTTCCTGGCCAAGGCGGCTTAGTTGCCGGGGATCCCTGCTTTGGGGATCCCCATCCAGTAACCACAGCAGAGGGGATCGGTTATGGCAAACCTAAAGCGGATTCGCGATCGCATCAAGGCGGTGAAAAACACCCGCAAGATTACAGAGGCCATGCGCCTGGTGGCGGCAGCGCGGGTGCGACGGGCCCAGGAGCAGGTGATGGCCACCCGTCCCTTTGCCGACCGCCTAGCCCAGGTTTTCTATCGGCTGCAAACGCGGTTGCGGCTGGAAAATGTCGAGTTGCCTCTGCTGAAGCAGCGGCCCATTGAAACGGTGGGCCTGTTGGTGGTGGCTGGGGATCGGGGCCTGTGCGGTGCTTACAATGCCAACGTTATCAAGCGCACCGAGGAGCGGGTGCGCGAGCTGCAGGAGACGGGGCTGCAGGTGCAGCTTTACCTGGTGGGCCGCAAGGTGGTGCAGTATTTTCAGCGCCGCTCCGCTCCCATTGCCAAGACCTACGTGAACTTGTCGCAGATTCCTACGGCGGCGGAAGCTGCGCAAATAGGGGATCAGCTCCTCTCCGCTTTCCTGTCCGAGAAAGTAGACAAGGTGGAGCTGATCTACACCCGCTTTGTCTCGCTGATCAGCTCCCGTCCGGTGGTGCAATCGCTGCTACCTCTGGATCCCACGCGCCTGGCTGCCCGCGACGACGAGATTTTTAACCTGCTGGTGCGGGGGGGAGAGTTCACGGTCGAGCGCAGCAAGATCGTTGCTCCTGTCTCAGCCCCGCCGCCAGACATGATCTTCGAGCAGGATCCGGTGCAGATTTTGGACGCGCTGCTGCCGCTGTACTTGAACAACCAGTTGTTGCGGGCTTTGCAGGAAGCAGCGGCCAGCGAGTTGGCGGCCCGCATGACGGCCATGAACAATGCCAGCGACAACGCCAGCGAACTCATCCGCACACTGGGCCTTGCCTACAACAAAGCTCGGCAGGCGGCTATCACCCAGGAGATCCTGGAGGTAGTTGCCGGAGCTGAGGCCCTATAAACTTCTCTCCCACCCACCACACCCAACCCACAACCACAAGGACTAGCTGGTGTTGGCTCAGATCTAGTATTACCAAACCCACGCCCCACCCTACTAAACGCTACAGCC
>NZ_JANSJB010000038.1:0-21934 GCF_047462355.1 Synechococcus sp. H55.9
CCTGCCGCCCAACAGAGGGAGTTGACCGACAGATACACCCCCCGCAAGTGATCCGGCGCCAAATCCGCCACCAAAGCAGAGGCCGAGGGGTTATAGCTCACCAACGCCAACGAGAGCACCACCAGAGCCAAGGCCGCCACCCCCAAAGCCGGCCCGGTTCCCAGCCCTGCCGCCAGGCCGCTGAGCCAAACCAGGAGAAATCCCACCCCCCACATTAGGGCGGATCCCTGCAACCCTTGGACGCGCGTGCGGCGGTTTAGCCAACGGGCCACCGGCATCTGCAGCAGAGCAATCAGAGCCCCATGTAAGGCAAACAGAATGCCGATTTGCACCTCTGGGATCCCTACCCGATTGCGGAAGTAGAGGGGCATGCTGCTGCTGAGCTGAGCGATGTAAGTGGTGAACAGGATATTCGACAGGCCAAACACCAAGAGAGAGCGATCCCCAAGGGCGGTTTTCCAACCTGCTAACACAGGCTCTGTCGCCGAACAGGTGGCCCGGGTTTCCCGGATGAAAAACCAGAGCACCGCCAAAAAGATTAGAAAAGTAACACCATCGATTACAAACAAGAGCCGATAGGCCCCCGTCAGAGCCACCAGCGTGCTGGCCATAGCCACCCCAAGGCTGAGACCCAGGCTATCCCCCAGGCGGTTGAGAGCGTAGGCTTCGTTGCGCTGCTCGCGCGTGGTTAGATCCGCTACAATCGCTTCTGCAGGCGGCCAGTATAACCCTTGCCCCAAACCTGCCGCCACGTTGGCCAAGGCAAAACTCCAGAACTCGTAGGAGAGCGCAAACCCAAAGGATCCCACGGCAGAAATAGACAGCGAGAGGATCAACGTGGAGCGGCGCCCCCAAGAACCATCGGCCATCGAGCCGCCCAGGATGCGGCCAAACACCCCGGCAAAAGCCATAACGCCCAGCCCCAAGCCCACTTGGGTGGCGGTCAGCCCTACCCGATTGACAAAAAAGAGGGTGGCATAAAACAGGGTAAAGCCGGTTCCGGTTTGGGAAAGCAGCCGACCGATGAAGATCAGCCAGACCTGAAAACTGAGCTTCGGCCACCAGGAAGGGATCCGCATAGGGGCTGTAACGGAGGACAAATTACCTAGGCTACGGGATCCCGCTTGCCGACGCCAGCGCCCGGGTAGATCAGGCCCAGCCTAATCTCCATTGCGAGAACGCCCCTCCTGCAGAGAGCCAACAGACAGGGCAATCAATTCCCCCAAATTCAAATACTCGCTCAACAGCCGCGCCAACCTGTACACTCGGTAGTCGAGCTGCGCCAAGCTATTGTCCATCACCTTCGTCACTACAGCACACCCATCTTCCTGAACTGACTTGCAGCCCTCTCCTAAGCCATCCTCAGCCGGCTCGCCTCTGCAAGCAAGGCAGCAAGACCAGCCAAGAGGTCAAACGGTACAGCTTCTTACCACGTCATCTCCCTCAGCCAAGGTAGATCCATCCCTTGCATAGATTAGGATCCTGCTTGGCTGCAGAACTCTCCTGAAGGTGGAAAAAGCTGTCAGGCCTGCCGACTCAATTATAGACAAAATCTGACGGAGTTTAAACAAGTATTAAGCAGAAAGCCCCGCTGGCCACCGAAACGGCTGGCCAACCTGCGGCATCCTTAGCGCCGGAAGGGGCCCACTGGCTGCTAGCCGACGGCCATCCGCGACTTGGCTGCCACAGCTCGCTCTTCCTCTGCCTCAGGGGGAACGGCCACAAACTCGATGTGGTTGAGCAGGGTGGTCACAAAGGCGAAGAGCAAAAAAGGCAGGGAAATGACCAAAATCAGGGCGATGGTGAGAAAGGCATAGAGGGGGCTATTCATCAGGGAGAGGGCAGCGCCCAGGCTGGCAAAGATGACAATCAACCAAATGATGATCTGGCCGTAAATATCTCCAAAGGAGAGGGTGCAGGTGAAGCGGTAGCGGGTGTGGGTGTTCATGGCAATTCCTTGGGATAGCCTGGATAGTTCGATCCTAGAGGCAGATCCAGCCTCAGCCTGAGAAGTATGTCGAGATTCTAGATGAGAGACGAGGAGATGCCTCTGTTTGCTAAGAAATATCTCAAGAGCCGGCTGAGAAAGAGGGGATCCCCTGTCTAGAAAAGGGCCGGATGCTACTCTCGAGATCGGGAACCGTCTCTTGCAGGCAGCAACCATGTGTATTTGTATTCACTGCTACTACGTAGACCGCTGCACCACCTACCATGCCGTGGAAGCGCAGCATCAGCAGCCCCACCTCACCCTGACGCCGGATTTTGAGCCGCAAGGCCCCCAGATCAATGTCAATATCCGCAACGGCGGCACGGAGATGGAATGGGATGTGGTGGGCTGCCAGAGCTTTCGCGAGGAACGGAACAAATGGGCGCGGCTCCGTCCCTACGAGGCGGTTCCCACGTAAGATCCCAGAATGGCCTGGACCTAAGCTGCGCACTGTACCGTCCAGGGGCGGTCAGAGCTCTTGGGTTCGGCTGCCCCAGCTTGAGAGGGTTTGTTGGGACTGGGGATGTTTTTGGCAAGTTGCGAGAGATAGGAAGACGATGATGCTGGCCTCAAGCCCGACAGCGCTGCCGGTGGACGCCCGCCAACAGGTGAGCCGGTTCATGCAGCGCCTACAGGATGACATCTGTGCCCGTCTGGAAGCCCTGGATGGCAAAGCCAAGTTTCGCGAAGACCGTTGGGAACGCCCTGGCGGAGGGGGTGGGCGCTCGCGGGTCATCCAGCAGGGAGACGTATTTGAGCAGGGGGGGGTCAATTTTTCCGAGGTGTTCGGATCCCATCTGCCCCCCTCGATTCTGAAACAGCGCCCAGAAGCGGCAGGGCATTCTTTCTATGCCACCGGCACTTCCATGGTGCTGCACCCCCGTAACCCTTACGTGCCGACGGTTCACCTGAACTATCGCTATTTCGAGGCGGGGCCGGTTTGGTGGTTTGGGGGCGGCATGGATCTCACCCCCTATTACCTGTTTGAGGAGGATGCGGCCCATTTTCACCGCACCATCAAGGCGGCCTGTGACCGCTTGGATCCCGCCTACTACCCGGCTTTCAAGATCTGGTGCGACCGCTACTTTTTCCTGCCCCACCGGGGTGAGGCCCGCGGCGTTGGCGGCATTTTCTTCGACTATCAGGATGAGCGCCCCGGCCTCCTTTACCGTCCTGAGGGTCAGGCAGAAGGGGATCCCGACCAGCTTGCGACTGAACCGCCACCGCTGCAAGTGCGGGTGGGATGCCGCAGTTGGGAGCATCTTTTTGAGCTGGTGCAAGCCTGTGGTGAGGCCTTTTTGCCGGCCTATGTGCCCATTGTGGAGCGGCGCCAGGGAATGGAATGGGGGGAGCAGGAGCGACAATTCCAGCTCTATCGGCGCGGGCGCTATGTGGAGTTTAACCTGGTCTACGACCGGGGCACGATCTTCGGGCTCCAGACCCAAGGCCGCACCGAGTCGATCCTGATGTCGCTGCCGCCGTTGGTGCGCTGGGAATACGGCTACGAGCCGCAGCCGGGCACCTGGGAAGCCAAGCTCTACCAGGTTCTGCGGCACCCCCAGGATTGGGCATAGTTTCCCCGTCGGGAGGATGTCTGTGTGTCTCCCCCTTTGCCCCTCGCCTACCGCTTTCAGCCCCCCCGCCAAGCCGGCCTGGGATCCGCACCTGTGTTGGTGATGCTGCACGGGATCGGCAGCCACGAGGGGGACTTGTTCCAGTTGGCTCCCTATCTGGATCCCCGGTTTGCGGTGATCAGCTTGAGAGCCCCCATTGCTTGGGGTGTAGGCGGGTTTGCCTGGTTTGAAATGGCCTGGACGCCGGAAGGGCTGGTGGGGGATCCGCAGCAGGCACGCGATAGCCTCCAGCTCCTGAGCCGCTTTCTGGAGCAGGTGTTGCCGGATGGGCTCCCGGATCTTTCTAATCTTGCTTTGGATCCAGGCCAGGTGTATTTGCTGGGGTTTAGCCAGGGGGCGATCATGAGCCTGTATTTGGCTCTGACCCAGCCGGAGAAGCTGGCAGGGGTGGTGGCGATGAGTGGGCGCCTATCTCCAGAGATCCTGGCCGAGGCGGTGGAGCCGGAGCGGATGAAACACCTGGCCATCTTGGCGGTTCATGGCACTGCCGATGCCGTTTTGCCGATTGCTTTTGGCCGCCAGATCCGGGACTATTTCGCCCCGTTGCCGCTGAACTTCACCTATCGCGAGTACGAGATGGGCCATGAAGTTGCTCCGGAGAGCCTGCGGGATATTCAGACGTGGTTGCAAAACCGGTTGGATAGAAGAGATTCGCCAATGAAAGCGTGACCTAATAGCGCGACACCGTCGGATGATCCTTAATGTACCAGCGCCAGGGGAGCTCGGCCCCATGGGTAATGCCAATGCGGGTGGTCTGGACGATGGGCAACTGTGCTTCCCAAGCGGGGGATCCCTCTAGCCAAATGCCTTCCTGGCCGGCTTCCGCCCGCTCCAGCCGCCAGCCGTTGTGGGATCCGTCGATGCGCAACGCCTGACAGAGCAGGCCCGGCCCTGACGCCACCCGTGCAGGCTTCGAGCGCTTACTGGCCGGGATCCACTCCGGCAGGCAATCCAACTGGGCTGCCCGGATCAAAACTGCCGAGGGGATCCCTTCCGCGTCGGTGACGATGTTCAAGCAGTGGTAGAGGCCGTAGATGCGATAGACGTAGAGATGGCCCGGCGGCCCGAACATCACCTGATTGCGCCGGGTCTTGCGGCGATAGGCGTGGCAAGCCGGATCTCCGGCGGTGTAGGCTTCCGTTTCCACGATCTGGGCCCGCACCTGCAGCCCATCGGCAAATTGCCGCACCAGCACCATGCCCAGCAAAGCAGGCGCCACCAGCGGCGCCGGCTGGCTTAACCAATCCCTGGGATCCACGGCAGGCTCGGCAGGCCTCAGCCCCCGGCAACAGCAGGGACGATGCTCACCTCATCCCCATCCTGAAGAGGGGTGTCGGAGCCGTTGAGGAAACGAATATCTTCGCTGTTGACATAAAAATTGACAAAGCGGCGCAATTCCCCCTTCTCGTCGCACAGCCGCGCCTTGATGCCCGGATAGCTCTGCTCCAAGGCCTCCAGCAACTCCCGAACTGTGGATCCCTCGCAATTCACCACCTCCTGATCCCGGGTGAGTGCCCGCAGCGTGGTGGGAATCAACACCTTGACCGCCATAAGCCAATGCTTCGTCCATCGACCAACATTAGAAGACTAGGGTAGCAGCACCCCGTCAATGCCGTGAATCACCCCGTTCGAGACCGGAATATCCGCCAGGTTCACGTTGGCCCCGTTGACCCGGATGCTGCCATCGGATCCCACCTGCACCCGCAGCGGCAGCCCTGCCAAGGTGGTCAGAGTAGTCGATTGGCCGGGCCGCAGGTCAAAGGAGGTAATCCGCCCCGGCACCACATGATAGGTGAGGATGCGGGTGAGCTGATCCCGGTTGGCCGGCTGCAACAACGTCTCTACGGTGCCCGGCGGCAGTTGGCCAAAAGCTACATTGGAAGGGGCAAAGATCGTAAATGGCCCCGGCCCCGCCAACGCCGTGTTCAGCCCCGCCGCCCGCAAAGCCGCCGCCAACGTCGAGTAGCTGCTGGGCAAAGTTTCCAGCTCAACGGCAATGGTGTTCAGCCCCTGGGGCCGAGCCGTGGGAACCCAAGCAAGAGGGGTCAACACCGCTACCGCCACCGGCAGGCAGCGACGCGCAAAGTGACGGACAGAACGAAAGATAGGCATGGTGCAAAGCTCCTGAGCAAGTGGGCCTGTACCAGGGATCGTAACAGTTCTTCATTAAGACTCCGTTAAGAGCCCAGGGGGATCCCCCTCGCTTCAAACCGAGGCCTCTTGCCAGTCCAGCCGCTCCAGGGTGCGGGCCCGCTCCAACGCCTGTTCAAAGCTCTCCAGCTTGGGCGAGATCAGCAGCGGATGGCCCACCTGCGCCTGTACTGCCTCCTGGGTCTTCAAGCCGTTGCCGGTAATATAGGCAACCGTAACCGCCTCAGGATCGAGCTGGCCGGCTTCGGCCAGGTGTTTGAGCACGGCGATGGTGGTGCCGCCGGCGGTCTCGGTGAAGATGCCCTCGGTCTCGGCCAGGAGCTTGATGCCAGCGATGATCTCGGGATCCGTGGCCGTCGCGATCTGGCCGCCGGTCTTGCGGGCGATCTCCAGGGCGTAGATGCCGTCGGCAGGGTTGCCGATGGCAATCGACTTGGCGATGGTATTGGGCTTAACAGGAGTAACAAAATCCCGTCCTTCGCGAAAGGCCTGGGCAATGGGTGCACAGCCCTGGGCCTGGGCGCCGTGGAAGGTAACCGGCTTCTCCGCCACCAGCCCCACCTTCACAAACTCCTGGAAACCTTTGTAAATCTTGGTGTACAGGGATCCGGACGCCAGCGGGATCACCACCTGATCCGGCAGTTGCCACCCCAGTTGCTCCACCACTTCGTAAGCCAGGGTTTTCGAGCCTTCTGCGTAGTAGGGGCGCAGGTTGATGTTGACAAAGCCCCAGCCGTAGCGATCGGCCACCTCGGCGCAGAGGCGATTGACCTGGTCGTAGTTGCCCTCCACCGCCATGACGATGGGGTTGTAGATGAGGGATCCCAGCACCTTACCCGCTTCTAAGTCCGCCGGGATGAAGATGGTGCAGTCCAGGCCGGCGTGGGCGGCGATGGCGGCGGTGGAGTTGGCCAAGTTGCCCGTGCTGGCGCAGGAAACGGTGGTAAAACCCAGCTCCTTGGCGCGGGTCAGGGCCACCGACACCACCCGATCCTTAAAGCTGAGGGTGGGCATGTTGACGGCGTCATTTTTGATGTAGAGGTTTTTCAACCCCAACCGCCGGCCCAGCCGCTCCGCCTTCACCAGAGGCGTCATGCCGGTGCCCACATCGATGGGCCGCTCCGAAACCACCGGCAGAAAAGGCCGATAGCGCCAGATGGACAGCGGCCCGGCCTGGATGCTCTGCCGGCTGACGGCGCCCTTGAGCCAGTCGTAGTCGTAGACCACTTCCAGGGGGCCAAAACACAGGTCGCACACGTGCTTAGCCACCGGCTCGTACTCAGCCCCACATTCGCGGCAGCGCAAGCGGCTGAAGCCCACCTGGGGGTTGCGCAGGGCAGGAGCCGCCGGGGCAGCGGCAGGCACGAGCGGGCGTTGGGAAAGGGTTTGCGTCATAGGGAGCCTCAGGCAGGAGAAAGGGCTGGATCTTGTTTACCCATCGTCGGGGGCCATCTTATCACCCCCGATCTATCCCGTCAACCAAACCCGACTAAAATAGTCTGGATTAGATTCGACTGGGGAGAGCGGGATCCTGGCCGGTTTGGGCAACCTCGGGGCGGCAAACTGGTGGGGGTCTGGCCAAGGAGCCTTTTCCTCTTGCCGAGATGTGGGGATAGCCCTCTATCCATCGCTAGACTGGAGAAACAAGCTGTAACAACCCAATTGGGATAGGGGATCCCGGTAGCCAGCAAGGGGCAATCCGATGCTCAAAGTTGGACGAGACAACGTGGATTTTCTCGACCACTACGACGTGATCGTGGTGGGTGGGGGGCATTCCGGCTGTGAAGCGGCCTTGGCGGCAGCACGCTTGGGCTGCAATACCTTGATGCTGACGTTGAACCTGGACAAGATTGCCTGGCAGCCCTGTAACCCCGCCGTGGGCGGCCCGGCCAAGTCGCAACTGGTGCACGAAATCGACGCCCTTGGCGGCGAGATGGGCAAGGTTACCGACCGCACCTATTTGCAAAAGCGGGTGCTCAACCGCTCGCGGGGGCCGGCGGTGTGGGCCTTGCGGGCGCAAACCGACAAACGCGAGTACGCGCGGGTGATGCGCTCGGTGGTGGAAAACCAACCCAACCTGACCCTTCGCGAGGGCACCGTCACCGACCTGGTGCTGGGGCGCAACGATGAGGTGGTGGGCGTGGTTACCCACTTTGGCAGTGTCCTCGGCTGTGGGGCGGTGATCTTGACCACGGGCACCTTTCTGGGGGGGCGCATCTGGATTGGCCGCCACTGGCAACCTGCCGGTAGGGCGGGGGAATTTGCCGTCGAAGGCCTGACCGACACCCTGCGCCAACTGGGCTTTGAGACGGGCCGGCTGAAAACCGGCACCCCTGCCCGTGTGGATCGCCGCAGCGTCGATTTTTCCGTGATGGAGCGGCAACCAGGGGATCCCGACGTGCGCTGGTTTAGCTTCGACCCGGAGGTGTGGGTGCCGCGGGAGCAGATGGACTGCTACCTCACCCGCACCACGCCGGAGACCCATCGCATCATCCGCGAAAATCTCCACGAGACCCCGGTCTACGGCGGTTGGGTGGAGGCTAAGGGGCCCCGCTACTGCCCCAGCATCGAAGACAAGATCGTCCGTTTCGCCGACAAGGAAAGCCATCAAATTTTCATCGAGCCGGAAGGGCGGGATCTGCCGGAGCTCTACATCCAGGGGTTCTCGACGGGGATGCCGGAGAAAATCCAGATCCAGATGTTGCGCTCCTTGCCTGGCCTGGAGCGGTGCGTGATGCTGCGGCCTGCCTACGCCGTGGAATACGACTATCTGCCGGCTACCCAGCTCTACCCCACCCTAATGACCAAAAAAGTGCAGGGGCTGTTCTGCGCCGGCCAAATTAACGGCACCACCGGCTACGAGGAGGCGGCAGCCCAGGGGCTCATAGCCGGGATCAATGCCGCCCGCCTGGTGCAGGGCAAGCCGCTGGTGACGCTGCCGCGCGAGTCCAGCTACATCGGCACCCTCATCGACGACCTCTGCACCAAAGAGCTGCGGGAGCCCTACCGCATGCTCACCAGCCGCTCCGAATACCGTCTTATCCTGCGCGCCGACAATGCCGACCAACGCCTCACCCCCCTGGGGCGGGAATGGGGCCTCATCGACGACCGCCGCTGGTCTCTTTTCCAGGCCAAGCAAGCCCGCATTGCCGCCGAGATCGAGCGCCTGGAAACCCAGCGGGTTAAGGCCCACGACCCCGCCGGGATCCACCTCAGCCAATTGACCGGCCAGGGGATCAAAGGATCCGCCACGCTGGCCGAGATCCTGCGCCGCAACCCGATCCACTACGCCGACCTGCTGGAGCTGGGCTTGGGCAATGAGGAGCTGGATCCCTTTGAGCAGGAGGCAGCAGAAATTGCCGTCAAATACAGCGGCTACATCCAGCGGCAGCAGAACCAAATTGAGCAGGTGAGCAAGCAGTACCACCGCCCCCTGCCCCCCGATCTGGACTACCACTCCATCCCCACCCTCTCCAAAGAGTCGCGGGAGAAACTGGCGGCCGTCCGACCCCTGACGGTGGGCCAGGCCGCTCGCATTGGCGGCGTCAACCCCGCCGACATCAACGCCCTGCTCATCTACCTCGAGGTGCGGCAACGTCAGAGGGCAACGGCAGAACCCGTTAGCACCTCGCGGTAATCTCTGCCCCCCTTGCCGTAGAGGGCAGGGATCTCTTCCAGGGGCAGGCGCGAAGCTACGCCCAGATCCAGGGGTGAGATCTCTCCCCGCAGCCAGTGGCAGAGGCCGGCTGCCCCGATCATGGCGGCGTTGTCGGTACAGAGGGCAACAGGCGGGATGATCACCCGCAGGCCCTTGGGTCGGCCCGCTTCCAGCAGGCGAGCTCGCAGCTCCCGGTTGGCGGCCACCCCCCCTGTAACCAGCAGGGTTGAGAGGCCCAGCGCCTCGGCACAGGCCACCGCTTTTTCGGTCAGCACGCGGGTGAGGCAGGCCTGGAAGCTGGCAGCAATATCGGCCACGGGCAGTTCCCGGCCTTCCTGCTGCAACTGTTGCACCAGGCGCAGCACCGCCGTCTTAAGGCCGCTGAAGCTGGTGTCGTAGGGGTGATCCAGCTTGCCCGCGGGCAGGGGGAAGCGGTTGGGATCCCCTTGTTGCGCCCAGCGGTCGATCGGCGGCCCGCCCGGATAGCCCAGCCCCAACAGCCGCGCCACCTTGTCAAAGGCTTCGCCGGCAGCATCGTCACGGGTGCGGCCCATCGTCTGGTACTCCCCATAGTCCTTCATCCAGATCAAGCTGGTGTGGCCCCCTGAAACCAAAAGGCAGAGACAAGGGGGACGCAAGTCGGGCTCGGTCAAAAAGCCGCTGAACAGGTGGCCCTCCAGATGGTGCACCCCGATCAAAGGTTTGTTGTAGAGCAGGGCCAAGGTCTTGGCCCCCATCAGCCCCACCAGCAGGGATCCCACCAGGCCCGGCGCACAGGTGACGGCAACAGCATCCACCTCGGCCACGCCCAGCCCGGCCTGGTGCAGCGCGGACTCCAGCACAAAGGGCAGAGTTTCCACGTGGCGGCGGGAGGCCACCTCCGGCACCACGCCCCCATAGGCCGCATGAAGGTCAATCTGGCTGGCCACCACAGAGCTGAGCTGCCGCGGGGCAAACCCCGGCCAGGCCGCATCTGCCTCCACCACAGCCACAGCCGTTTCATCACAACTGGTTTCGATGGCGAGGACGCGGGCCATGGGAGAGCAAGTGGGGGAAAAGGGGTGGGAACGCTTCAGGATCCTTAAGAATTGTGTGAGCTAAAACTCGGGATCCGTCGAGGTGAGGCGCTCGGGAGTATGATACTAACCGTTTAGTGCCTGTTTCTGCACTTAGCATTCCTGCACATTTAGACAGATCCTAGACCCCTAGCTCAAGGACACATCCTGCTATGCGAACCCTTTTGAGTTTCCTTTTGGCCCTCTGCATCGCGCTTGGCCTTGCCCAATCTGTGCAGGCAGAACCCTTGATCGGTCTGAAGCCTTGCAGCGAAGTTCCCGCTTTTCAGGCCCTGATGAACGAACGCCTGAGCAGCCTCGAAGAGAAGATCCTCAACGCCAGCCCTGACCTGGCTCCTCTCTACCAGCAAAAGCTGGCCCAAACTGAGAAGCGCTTTGAACGCTACAGCAAGCTGCTCTGCGGCGAAGAGGGCCTGCCCCACTTGGTTACAGATGGTCGATTGAATCATGCGGGCGAGTTTCTCATCCCCGGCCTGCTTTTCCTCTACATTGCCGGTTGGTTGGGCTGGGCCGGACGCTCCTACCTGATTGCAGTTCGAGATGAGGAGAGCCCGGAGATGAAAGAAAGCCTAATCGATGTAGCGCTGGCGCTGCGCTGTTTCCTCACGGCTCTGGTTTGGCCCGCGGCTGCTTTGAAGGAAATTGCCAGCGGCGAAATTCAGGAGCCAGAAGCTGCTGTGCCCATCTCGCCCCGCTGAGGAACCTCAGCCCGGCCTTCCTTAACTCGATTATCGGTTCATTATCTGTTCAACTCTTGAGAGGCATCTATGGCTGATTTCACCAAGTTTCTCACCACTGCTCCGGTGGCCTTTATCCTGTTTTCCAGCTTCGTTTTTGCCCTGTTTATCGAGATCAATCGCTTCTTCCCGGACATTTTGACGTTCTGAGTGGAAGCAGGGGATCCCCGCCACGACCCGTGCCCGGCGGGATCCCTGCTTTTTTGAGCTTTTTTCCATCTCTTTTGAACCGGACACAGAGTTGCTGAAATGGTCGAACCCAATGCCGATCCCGCTCCGTTGAATATGAATAGGGGATACGTCACCGTCCCCGAAGGAGATCCGCAGATTGGCGATCTCTGGACGCCGATCAACCACGCGTCTGTTGTCCGTCTGTTGATAGACTGGTTGCCCATCAACCGACCGGGATTGAGCTCCATTTGGCGGGGCTTGGAAATCGGCATGGCCCACGGCTATTGGCTGGTCGGCCCCTTTACCAAGCTGGGGCCGCTGCGCAACGAGTCCATCGGTCTGCTGAGCGGCTTTCTGGGAGCCTGTGGCCTGATCTTAATCCTGACGGCAGCCCTCTCTCTCTACGGCACTGTCTCCTCGCAGCGCAACGGGGGATCCCAGTCTTGGAGCGAATTGGCGGCCGGCTTTTTGATAGGGGGGATGGGCGGGGCGATTGTCGCCTATCTGCTTTTGCTCAACGGAGATCTGTTATTCCCCAATTTCGGCTAAGCGGTTTCCTCTCTAGTCCATCCCCTCATCTGCGACGTCTTTGAGGGACTCTTCAGCCGTCTGTTGAGCAGCAGCTTCGGCCAGTTCGGCTTTACTTTCCAGCTTTTCGCGTTGATCGCCGGCCAGCTCGCCCACTGCTTCCTGGATTTGGCTCTTCTTGAGGGAGGGAGTCACTTGCTTGTCAAGGCTCATAGCGTCAGACCCTTGCCGGTACCGCTTGGTTTGTCATGGTTGTTCTAAGCACGATTAAGACACTTTGCCTCTCTCACAAGGGGAGAGGGGAGCTGGAGATCAACGGACAGGCTGTTTCATACCCTTTGCAATGACCATAACCAGCGCTTTTTCTTCCCCAGCTTCGTGATCCAAATCACTTACAGAAGCGGGGGTTCAGGGCGACAGGGAGACTGGCAGCATGGCGGAAACTTGCCCTAGCATGGACTGGATCGGCCCGGATTGAGTCTTGAATTTGTCATGAGCCGACAGCAGCGGTTCTGGATATTTTTTCAACGAATAGTTGTTGTAAGCTGTTGTGAGCGATCTGCTGTCCGACCCCACTGCTGAAAGATCTTTGGCCGAAATCCGTCGCCTATCGCCCGCAGCCTTGGCCTACTTGGGAGATGCCATTTATGAACTGCATGTGCGGCGGCAACGGTTGTTTCCGCCGGATCGGCTGGAGCGCTATCACCAGCAGGTGGTGAGGCGGGTGCGCGGCTCGGCACAGGCCAAGTTGTTGTTGGCGCTGTTGCCCCATCTCAACCCCGAAGAGCAGGAGATCGTCCGCTGGGGTCGCAATGGCTGCGGTCGCCCACCCCGGCATCTGCCTCTGGCCGATTACCAAAACGCCAGCGGCCTGGAAACCGTTCTGGGCTATCTCTACCTGGTCAATCCCGAACGACTTCGCCATGTCCTCGCCCTCACCGATGTTTTGGCTGAGACCCTGGGCGAGGAGGAAGGCTAGGATAGTCTTTCGTCTTTACCTCTTCCACGCCCATGCCCAAGCCTTCTCAGCGCAAACCTGCTCTACGGCTGTCTCGCTCGGGCAAACTGCAACGGCGAGGAGCAGGGCAATCCGTCGGCAAGCGGGGACAGTGGCCCAAACGCCGAGATGGGGGGCCCAAGCTTGTCACTCAAGAGGCTCCCCGCCGCAACGCACAACGGCAGTCGCCTCAAGGCCAGGTGGATTCTCAATTGACAGGCAAACTGGATCCCGGCCTTCCCATTGACGGGACAGGGGTCTTGCCGGAAGAAGCCCAGCCTCAGGCCGAGTTGGAGCAAGAGATTATCTACGGCCGCCAGACGGTACTGGCTGCTCTGAGAAGTCAAGCTACCCTCAACCGAGTTTGGATCCTGCCAAAGTTGCGCTACAGCCCGCCCTTTTTCTCTCTGCTGGAAGCAGCCAAAGGGCGGGGCACCGTTATCGATGAGGTATCTCCACAACGGCTGAACGCCCTCACGGCTGGTGCCAATCACCAGGGTATCGCCGCCCAGGCCACGCCTTATCAGTACATGGATCTGGAGGATTTGGTGGAAAAAAGCCGTCAGGCCGGCCCCCATCCGGTGCTGGTGGTGCTAGACGGGATCCAAGATCCCCACAACCTGGGGGCTATCGCCCGCAGCGTGGAAGCGTTTGGTATGCAGGGGATGGTGATCCCCCAACGGCGGGCGGCAGGGGTAACCGCGACGGTGATGAAGGTGGCGGCAGGAGCCCTCTCCACCTTGCCGGTGGCGCGGGTGGTGAACTTGAATCGCGCTCTAGAATATCTTAAAGAGCAGGGGTTTTGGGTCTACGGCACCACCAGCCAAGGGGCTCCCCCCGTCTACGGCGCCGATTTTCGCCGTCCCATCGCCTTGGTGGTGGGATCGGAAGGGGAAGGGATCAGCCTGCTCACCCAGCGCCACTGCGATCAACTGCTGTCGATCCCCTTGGCGGGCCGCACGGAAAGTTTGAATGCTTCGGTGGCAGCGGGCATCGCCCTCTATGAGATTCACCGGCAGCGCTCCCCCCACCAGCTCAAACGCGCCGAGGTCGAAACATTTCTCAACAAATCGTCAACAAAAGCAGTAGAATCTAGTTGATGATTGCCAAAGATCCCGAACGATCTTTGGCACTTGTGAATAGGGGGGGATGGATCCCGTGAGCAACTCTTTAACCAGTCTGTTGGATAGGCTGCTTGGCTTATCGGTTTGGATCGAGATCACCACCGACGACTGCACCTACTACTACGGCCCCTTTGCCAGCGAGAGAGAGGCAGAGGCGCATAAGAGTCACTACATCGCCGACCTGGAGGCGGAGGGGGTCAAAAGGATCGAGGCTCAGGTGAAGAAAATGCGCCAGCCGCAGTCGCTGACGGTGGCCCGCACTCCTTCGCGGGTGGGTTCCTAATGGCGGCTATGGTTTATCAAGTAACTGTCCATCACCGGGGCCAGACCTACCGCTTCCCCGCCGCGGCGGATCAGACGGTTTTACAGGCGGCTCTGGAGCACGGCCTGGAGCTACCTTCCTCTTGTCAGGCGGGAGTTTGCACCACCTGTGCAGGGCGGCTGAAGTCGGGATCCGTGACCCAGGTGGATGCAATGGGGATCGGGCCGGAACTCAGGGCTCAGGGCTTTGTCCTGCTGTGCGTAGCTTACCCTACCTCTGATCTGGAGGTGGAGACCGATCAAGAGGAAGAGGTTTACCGTTTACAATTTGGCTCCTAGCCGTGCCGGATCCCACGCCTGCTTCTACGCCAGTTTATTGTGGGATGGTTTTCGACAGCCTGTGAAGCTGCATTTTCTCCGCCTGTCTTTGCCCCTGAGTTGGCCGGTTTCTGCTTCTCAACTGGAGGGATCCCTTCTCCAGCAAGTGGCCGAGGAGTTGGGGCGGCCAGCCTCCCTACTGCGCTGGAGCCTGACGGCGGTGGAGGGGGAGAGGGCTTGGGTGGAGGTGGTGGCTACCACCGCGGATGGCTCTCCAGATCTAGGCTAGAACAGCCCACTCCTATGGCTATTTCAAACCCGATTCAGACACTCCCTCACCCCCAACCCCTCTCCCAGAGGGAGAGGGGAGTTAGAGCGGCGGGTTCGTGACAGCGTTGCGTAGCAATAACGACGTGACGAACCCATTTGATATTTGAAATGACTATGGTTGGCTTCTTGACGGGCGTCTGGAAGCGTTTTCCCAATACCTCAGCGGTCTCAGACTATCGGGAACCAACAGTTTCACTGCTACGTTGAAAAGATGATCGATATCGATTGATGGAAATGACTATCGGTACCCTCGGCAGTTTTTGTCGTTTGGCCAATGTCTGTCCCCACATCTGAACCAACTCCGGCTCCAATGTTGGCCGAGCAGCATCCCCCTGTCGCCCTCACCATCGCTGGATCCGACAGCGGTGGCGGAGCGGGCATTCAAGCAGATCTGCGTACCTTTGCCTTCCAGCGCGTACACGGCACTTCCGCTCTGACCTGCGTGACCGCCCAGAATACCCTGGGGGTTACCCGGGTGGATCCCCTGCCGCCGGAGGCAGTGGCTGCCCAGATTGAGGCGGTGGTGC
The DNA here is from genome assembly GCF_047462355.1 of Synechococcus sp. H55.9. Taxonomy (NCBI): domain Bacteria; kingdom Bacillati; phylum Cyanobacteriota; class Cyanophyceae; order Synechococcales; family Synechococcaceae; genus Synechococcus; species Synechococcus sp. H55.9. The sequence continues at coordinate 15,500 of NZ_JANSJB010000038.1, forward strand.
AGGACATCGGGGTGCAAGGGATCAAAACCGGCATGTTGCTCAACGCCGAGATCGTGGGGGAGGTGGCCCGGCAGGTGGAGCGCTGGGCGTTGCGGCCGCTGGTGGTGGATCCGGTGATGGTGTCTCGCACGGGAGCTAAGTTATTGGCCGATGAGGCCATTCAGGCCATCTGCGAGCGGCTGATCCCCTTGGCTCAGGTGCTGACCCCCAACCGCTACGAGGCCCAGATTTTGGCAGGGCTGGAGCTGCAGTCGCTGGCAGATATGGAGGCGGCGGCCCGGCGGATCCGCAATTTGGGCTGTGGGGCGGTGCTGGTCAAAGGTGGGGGCATGCCGGGGGAGTTGCAGGGGGTGGATGTGTGGTTCGATGGCGAGCGGCTGGAAGTGCTGAAAACGGAGCGGATCCCCACCCGCCATACCCACGGCACCGGTTGTACCCTCTCGGCGGCCATTGCGGCGCAACTGGCCTGGGGCAAGGATCCCTTGGCGGCTACGCTGGCGGCCAAAGCCTATGTAACAGAAGCGCTGCGGCATCCCTTGGCCATTGGCGCGGGGCAGGGGCCGGTGGGACACTTCTACCCGCTTTTGTCCGAGGTCGACAAACCTGTGCCATAAGAGAGAAGTCGCTCCCTCTGGCTATGTCGAATCTTTTTAAGAAGGGATCCCTGCCCCAATGGCGGTTTTGGCTGGCCCTGCTGCTGCAACTGGGCATTGTTCTGCTGATACCGGCTCGGCAGGCGCTGACCCTCGCCACCGGAACTACGATCTACTTGCAAACGGCCCCTCTGGATCCCTATGACCTCTTGCGGGGCCGGTACGTGACCTTGGGTTACGTCGTCGATCGCCGCTCCACCCTGGAACAACTGCCGGGTTGGTCATCTGAATTGGACAGACCAGGGATCCTGTATCTGCGCTTAGCTCCCTCCGGCGGGGATCCAACTCAACCTTGGCAAGCCATCGGTGTCAGCCGGGACATGCCCAAAGACGTGAAGCCTGAAGAGAAAGTGCTGCGAGGCCGGTTTGACGGGTGGCGGCTCAAGTTTGGCATCGAAGAATTTTTTATTCCCGAAGCGGTGGGAGATGTCCTGGAAGAGGATATTCGGCGTTATCCCGAAGCCACGCGGGCAGAAGTGAAAGTGGATCCCTGGGGCAAGGCAGCGTTGATTGGCCTCTGGGTAAGAGAGCGCCGCTACTAAATGCCCTTTTGCAGAGTCATTGTGTCCGGCTTTTAATGGGGGCAAGCCGACCATGCGGGTTGCAGAAGGCCAGAGCGGTTGGCAAGGGCTGTTTGGGCTGGTCAGCGCGGCTGTACTGCTCCTGCCCGCGTTGGCCCAGCCGGCTCCAATTTCTCCAGGACTCTTGCTGATGCAAACCCAGACCCACTCCACCTATCGCACCGGATTGCAGCGCTGGCAGGCCCCCCAAGGTTTTCAGGACTGGTCAGCCCGCGGGATCCGGCTGAACCCCCAAGGGCAATTGTTCTTGGATCCAGAGGGCTGGCGGCAAGCAGTCAGCTCTGAAGCACCTGAGTCGGCGTTTCAGGGCCGGCCTTTTTATCCCCCCGGCAGCTATTGGGTGGGAGAAGCCGTCAGCCCGGAAGTTCCCGCCAGCTTTCCTCTGGTGGAGGCGATCGTCTCCTGGAATGCCACCACGCCCCCCGGCACCTGGTTGGAAGTGGGGATCCGGGCCAAGCTTGCGGGGCGCTGGACGAAGTGGTACCACGCTGGGGTGTGGGCCGCCGATCCGGCCACCCTGGCCAGCCACTCCGTGCGCGGGCAGGCAGATGAGGACGGCAACCTAAACACGGATTTGTTGGTGCTCAAGGATACCCACAACGGGGCAGAGGCTTTTCAGGTCAGGGTGCGCCTATTCACACAAGAGGCGGGCCGCTCTCCCCTGGTGGATCAGGTGGCGGTTGCCTTTTCCAACCAGCCGGCCCAGCCCAGCCACCTCTCCCCTGGGGATCCCAGCCGCTGGGGCCAGGTCTTGGATCTGCCCTTGTGTTCCCAGATGGTGTACCCCGACGGGGGAGCAGCTTGGTGCAGCCCCACCGCTTTGGCCATGGTGATGGCCTACTGGCAGCGGGATCCCCGCCCCTGTGAGCCGTTGGTGCGCGCCGCGGTGGCTGGGGTATACGACCGGGTTTACCGAGGCCACGGCAACTGGGCCTTCAATGTGGCCCATGCCGCCGAGCGAGGTTTGGCCGGCCTGGTGGCACGGCTGCAGAGCCTGGCCCAGGCAGAAGCCTGGATCGCAGCAGGGGTGCCAGTAATCCTCAGCTATGCCTGGGGTGAGGGAGAGCTGGAGGGGGCGCCGCTCCCCCGCAGCAACGGCCATCTGGCGGTGCTGGTGGGGTTCGATAGCCAAGGGGATCCCATCCTCCACGATCCGGCGGCCAAGACCAACGAAGAAGTTCGCCGCACCTACCGCCGCGACCAGCTAGAGTCTTTGTGGTTGGCACACTCCGGGGGTACTGTCTATTTGATTTATCCGCGGGACTGGCCGATCCCAGAGCTATAAGTCTAACGACCGTCGCTCACCCTGCCAGATGCTTCTGCTTGAAGAGGCTGGGATCCCGATCTGGACACTTGAGCAGACAAACGCAGACACAACTTGGCAAGCACCCAACTGCCATCTGGCTTTTCGGCGGGGATTTGAGTAAGGATGTAAAGAGTGAGGAGTGTAACTCACCTGTGGGTGAGGGCAGTTGGTTATGAATAGAAATGCAGTTCAGGGCCTGAGGCATTGGCCGGGCTGGCTCCTGCAGCAGGGAAGGTGCTGGGCAGTTTTCGCCAGCTCGTACGCTGAGGAAGACAGATATGGAGGTTTGGGTTCCCGCCATTTCCCAGTTTGGGGGAGAGGATAAGCTGCATCATGCCACGACGGGTTTCCCCTGCACCGCTATCTCTGCCGGCGCTGAGTGCCCTGGTGCTGGCCCTCTCGGCCTGCGGCGAGCTTTCTTCCTCTAATTTGTCTCCCAGCGTCGTTCCCCCTTCTGCCCTGCAGCCGGTTTCCACTCCAACTCCCCTCACCCCCTCCGCCTTTGCCCTCACGCTCGAACAGGCCCGCCAAGCGGGTCTGGCGGTGCCCAACAATCGCATCGTTTTGCTGCTCCAGGAACAGGGATCCGATCTGGTGGCCCAGCTCCCGGCTTCAGAGGTGGATCGCTGGCTGGCCCGCACCCCCACCTGGCCAGGAGTGGAAGGGATCGACTTGAGCATTACCCTGGGCAGCTATCGCCAGACCGCCACCGCGCCCCTGCGCCCAGGGCAACCGGCCACCTTCACCTTTACCAACCCGCCCGCCGGCGAAGCGGAGCTCAGCGCCGTCGCCTACCGGGGATCCACCACCTTGGCGCAAGGAAAGGGATCCCTGACCCTTTCTGCCCGCTCTGGGGGCTCTGGCGGGGCCAATCGCCGCCTGGCCATGTTGGTGCTCTCCGAGGTGGGGGTGCCGCTGCTGCACACGGGCTCGGGGGTGCCGGCGCCTGGCCAGCCGCTGCTGTTGTCGGGAGAAAATCTGGAGCGGGCAGAAACGGTTTTGTTTGCTTCAGCCGCCAATCCCGAGCGCCTCCTGAGGGGGGAGATCCGCTCCCGCAGCGGTGACCGTCTGGCGGTGATGCCGCCTTCTTCTCTTTCCGGCTCCGTTTGGGTCGCTGTTGCCGATGCTGCAGGGCAGGGGCTGGGTACACTGGTCTATGATTGGCCTGTGGCGACTCCCGCCCCCACTCCCACTGCTCCGGCAGCGTCGGCTTGGGTGGTGGAAACCTTGTTGGATGGCCGCACGGCGCCTGCAGCAGATCCGTCAGGCAACACCGGCAGCGAGTCCAGAATCTACCTACAGCAGATCGGGGGCATTGCCGTGGATCCAGAGGGCTCCCTCTACTTAGCCGACCCAGCTCAGCACCGGATTTTCCGGCTTTCTCCAGAGGGGGAATTGGAAGTTTGGGCCGGCACAGGCCAAGCAGGCCGCCGCGACGGAGCAGCCGACCAAGCTGAGTTCGACTCCCCACAGGGGCTGCTCTGGGATCCCAAAGGGGGATTGTGGGTGGCCGACAGCGGCAACCACTGCCTACGCCACATCAGCCCTCAGCGGCAGGTAACCACCTTTGCCGGCACTTGTGTAGCCGGCTACCGCGATGGGGAGCGTGACCAGGCGCAGTTTCGCGAGCCCTTTGGCCTGGCCTCGGGTTCAGATGGTAGCGTTTACGTGGCCGACCGTGCCGACCGCCGCATCCGCCGCATCACCCCTGCAGGTGAGGTGGCCACGGTTGCCGGCACCGGCCAGCCGGGATCCGCCGATGGCCCGGCAGAGCGGGCCCAGCTCCTGCAGCCCACGGCCCTGGCGGTGGACAGGGAAGGGAATCTCTGGATTGCCGATCAGCATCGCCTGCGCCTGTTGTCTGTTGCCGGACAACTGACCACCCAATCGGATCCAGAGGCGGGCTACCGCGATGGCCCCCTGGCGGAATCCCGTTTTCGCTCTCTCGCCGGGCTGGCCTTCGATAGTTCAGGCGTCCTCTGGCTGGCCGACCGAGATAACCAGCGCATTCGGCGGCTTCAGCCTGGGGGACAAGTTTCCACCCTGGCCGGACAGAATGAGCCTGGTTGGCAGGACGGCCCCACCTCGGCGGCCCGCTTCCAGCAGCCTGCCGGCTTGGTGGTCTTACCGGATGGCAGTGTGGTGGTGGTGGACCCTGGCTTGCCGGGCTTGCGTCGCATAAGCCGTGTCGCCTCTGGGCGCGCTACCCCAACTCCTGTAGGCCCTTGACCCGTCGCCGTCTGGGGGATCCCTTACTCACTCAATCACCAGATTTTTCGGGCCGGCGTTCACCTCGGGGCGACCCTGATTGAAGTTGGCCAGGAACGTGTCTGGATCCTTGAGGCTGAAGACCAGCTTTTTGCAGGGTACTTGCAGACCCAGCGGCCCCAGCAGAGGGATGAAGAGGGTCTTTTCCTGCAGCAGCGGGATGGCAACCACCCCCTGGGTGCTGGTTACCGCGCCCACCAGCCCCTGGAAATCGGTACGCACGCCCAGGCCGTAGAACCAGGGCCAAGAGAAGCGCTCCCCTTGTCCCAACTCACTCAGGGAGAAGGTTTCGTTGAACAGGTTGCCCGCCCGGACAATTAACTTGTCCTGCAGCAGATCGACGTAAGCCGACTCACTGCCCACCCCAAACAGAGCCAGCGGCAAACTTGCCAGGGGATTGGAGTCGATGGCCATGTAATAGCGCATGAGAAGTCTCCGAGGTCAGGAACAGAAAGACCAGGTAAGCCGCGGCTCCTAGCCCTGCCAATTATAAAAAATCTTCCCCGCTGCCGAACGGACAAAAAGGGATCCCATCTGCCCTTAAGCTAAGCAGGTATGATGGGTTGCGTGCTTTCTGCAAGCCGCTGGCCAACGAGGAAAACAGGATGGATTTGCGCGCCTTCATCCGCTTGGTGCCCGATTTTCCCAAACCCGGGATCCTCTTTCGGGATATGACACCCCTGCTGCAGGATCCAGCAGGCTTCCGGGCTGCTATTGAACAATTGGCCGCCGGCACCGCTGCCATGGGATCCCTGGACTATGTGGTGGGCATCGAGTCGCGCGGCTTTATTTTAGGAGCTGCCTTGGCTCAGCATCTGGGTTTGGGATTTGTCCCGGTTCGCAAGCCGGGCAAGTTGCCGCCGCCGGTGCTCAGCCAAATCTACAGCCTGGAATACGGCCAAGACCAGCTGCAACTCCATGCCCACGCCCTGCGCCCCGGCAACCGAGTGGTGATCGTAGATGATGTCATCGCCAGCGGGGGCACCGCCGCCGCCACCGCCCAATTGGTGGCCCAGAGCGGGGCTGAGGTGGGGGGGTTTGCCTTCTTGATCGAGCTGGCTTTCTTGTCGGGCCGCAAGCTCCTGCCCCCTGAGATCCCCACCCATGTGGTGATGGTGGACGAATCCAACTGAACTCCCAAACAGAACGAGGAAATTCTTCTGGATCCCTGTGGGCAGGAAGTTGGGCCTGGATGCGCGGTTCTACACCCCTCATCTTGGGCTGCAGATAGCAGGGCGACGGCCTTGCTATGCTTCCCATCTCCCCTCTCCCTTTGGGAGAGGGGCTGGGGATGAGGGCACCAGAGCGCTTTGTAGGCAACCTCACCGCAGGTGTAGCGGCTGGCGGACGCCCACCTCTGGTGCTTTGGCTTTGGGCAGAGGTTGGGTCAGGTGGCTGAGCTGAGCTTGCGCCTGCAGTTGTTCCTCAATCCAGTCGGCTAGCTCCCGCATGTAGAGGGCCACATGAATTGCCTGGTCGCGCCGCAGCGGCTCCACCCCTTTTGCAGCCAGGCGGGCCAAGATAACCGGATCGCTCAGCTCTTCCAGGGCGGCAAAGTCTTCCGGCCGGTCAAACCCCAGCTCTGCCATCTTCTCAAACACATATCCCAGCCGCAGGCCCGTGGTCT
>NZ_JANSJB010000039.1:0-11652 GCF_047462355.1 Synechococcus sp. H55.9
CTGTCGCGCTTGAGCCAGTCATCGACGATGTCGAACCATCCTCGCTCCTGGCGTACGCGCCCTACCGCGATGGTCATAGGACGATCTTCTCCAGAAAAAAGACAACCGATGAAACCAATAAAGTGCAATGCAGCAGCGCTCATAGTATTTCTGAGCGGCACTGTCCTTCTATCTTACGAAAAATTAATAAATTGCAACACCTTCTCAGGATAAGGCTCTGCCCCGGCTTGGCCGGCATAGGGATCCCTTGTGTTTTAGGATGGGGAGGGTTTTGGCCGAGGGAACTGGGCCGGGAGCCGTCCGCCTCAGCAAGACAAAGGTCATCGCGATAGGGAGGGCATTGTGGTGCAAGCCAGGATTTTGTTTGCAGCGGCGGAGGCAGCACCCCTGGCAAAGGTGGGGGGCATGGCGGATGTGGTGGGATCCCTGCCCGTCGTTTTGCGCAAGCTGGGGCAGGATGTGCGCATCATCATGCCCCTGTACGGGTTTCTCTGGGACAAGTTCGGCCCGGAACCGGAGCAATATCCCCGCTCCAAGGATCCCATCTGGTCCAAACAGGTCATGGGCCAGGTGGCCGATATTTACGAAAGCGTTTTGCCCGGCACCGATGTGCCCCTCTACCTGGTCAGCCACTATTGTTTTGCCCCCCACCGCATTTACTACGGCGAGGACGAGTTCTGGCGCTTTACTTTTTTTGCCAACGCCGTGGCCGAATTTGCCTGGACCTACTACCCTTGGAAACCCAACATCATCCACTGCCACGACTGGCACACCGGCATGATCCCGGCCTGGATGCACCAGGCTCCTGACATCGGCACCGTCTTCACCATTCACAACCTGGCCTATCAAGGGCCCTGGCGTTGGCAACTGGAACGCATGACCTGGCTGCCCTGGTATTTTTCCGCCCACAACACCATGGCTGCCGGGATCCTCTATGCCGACCAGGTGAATACGGTTTCGCCCACCTATGCGATGGAGATCCGCACCCCTCTGCATGGAGAGGGCCTACAGGATCTGCTGGCCTGGAAAGGGGAGCGCCTGCGGGGGATCCTGAATGGGATCGACACCGAGCAGTTCGATCCCCGCACCGATCCCGCTCTCGAGGCCAACTTCAGCGTTGATGATCTGAGCGGTCGGGCGGTGAACAAAGCTGCGTTACAGGCCCGCCTGGGCTTGACCGTCAACCCTGACGTATTCCTGCTGGGCATGGTGGCCCGTTTGGTGGAACAGAAAGGGATCGACTTGCTCATCCAAACCCTGGATCGCTTTTTGGCCTATAGCGATTCACAATTTGTCTTGCTGGGCAGCGGCGAAGCCTACTACGAGGGGCGGATCCGGGAGATGGCCGAGCGGCACCCGGGCAGAATGGCCTATCAACAGGGTTACCAGCCGCAACTGGCCCAGTTGATCTACGGAGGAGCCGATGCCTTTTTGATGCCCAGCCGCTTTGAACCCTGTGGCATCAGCCAGATGATCGCCATGCGTTATGGGTGTGTACCCATCGTCCGCCGTACGGGGGGGCTGGTGGATACCGTCAGCCATCATATTCCCAGCAAGGGAACCGGCACCGGCTACTGCTTTGATCGCTACGAAGCCCTGGACTTCTACACCTGCTTGGCGCGGGCTTGGGAGGCCTTTCAGCACAAAGACACCTGGCAGGCGCTGCAAAAGCGGGGCATGGCCACCGATTTCAGTTGGCATCGCTCGGCGCTGGAATACCTGCGCATGTACGAGCTGATTATGAACTTGCCGCTGAGGCCGGAAAAGACCTCCTCTCAGGCTCAACCCGCCCCATCCCTGCCCAGTTCCACTCCCGCCAAGGCTGCGCAGCCACCTCCTCGGCAACCCCTGGCTGAGGGGATCCCTGAGCTGCAGCAGAGCCACGCAGAGTGAGGTAGAGTGGAACGGGTCAACGAGGTTTTGAGGGTTACCTGCCAATGTTCGGACGACGTCCCGCTGTTGTCGGCCAAAGTCGGCGCCAAGAGGCCGCTGCCCAGGGGCTCAACCTTCTGCGCCGTTCTTGGGCGCGGCTGGCTTTCGGCTTGTTGCTCGGCCTTGTCCTGGGCGCGGGCTCGAGTCTCTGGGCCACGGCTCAAGAGCTGCCCGCCGGACAGCAGCTCGTTCCCAACCCGCAGCAGTTTCGCGCTCTCGAGCAACCCAGCAATGCCCTCAGTGTGTTGCGAGCTGAACAATTGGCCGCCGAAGCCGATGCCGCCATCCAAGCGCAAAACTACGACCAGGCCATCCAGCTTCTGCAACAGGTGTTCGACGCCTACAACCAGCGCTCCAACTACCACCAAGATCTCTCCCGTGCCTTCGCCGGGATCCAAAACCGCATCTCCGAAGAGCAGCGGGAGCTGGCCCGCGTTGCTGCCCAGGCTCGGGATCAGGCTGCCTACGATTTGGCCGTGGTCTATCGGGCTGCCGGACGTCCTGAGGAGGCCGTGGGCTGGTTGATCCAGGTCATCAAGAGCCAGACTCCAACCCGGGAGCTGGGCACCCAGGCCTACCAGCAGCTTCTGGAAATTGGCTTTGTCAGCACTCCCTTCCCCTAGCGCTGCTCTTCCAGCTTGCGATAGAAAGCCAGCGCCGTTTGCCCATAGGCCCGCTGGTCAAAGCGCAGCAGGGATCCCATCTGGTCGGGTAGCTCCTGGCCGCTGCGATGCTCGACGATCAAAGTTCCGCCTGGCTTGAGGAGGGGCGGGATCAGCGGCAGCAGGGGGGCGTACAGACCCGCCGCGTAGGGAGGAGCAAAGTAGACGTAATCAAAAGGCTCCAAACCCAGCCCTCGGCTGAGCAGCTTGCGGGCATCTCCCTGGATCACCTGAAAAGCTTGCCCCGGCTGGGCCACCTTGGTCCAGTTGGCCTGGATAAGGCGACAGGCAGAGGCGGCGATCTCGATCCCGGCCACAAAAGCAGCCCCCTGGCACAGGGCCTCTGCCCCCACCGTACCGGCCCCACAGCAGAGATCCAGCCAGCGACAGCCTTCCACCTGCCCTCGCAAGATGTTGAACAAGGCTTGCCTCACCCGCCCAGGGGTGGGTCGAGTACCCAGGCCAGCAGGGGTCTGGAGCGCCCGTCTGCCGCTGATGCGCAAGCCCATAGGCATCTATCAAGGGGTAGGTGTGGCAGGCAACTGGCCGGTCAACCCGCTGCGCTGGGCGGCGCGATCCCGTTCCATCTGGATTTGCGACACCAAAGCTTTAGGCAACTGGGCAGAAGCCTGCAGAGCTTGATCGAAAAGGGGGACAGCCTCCCGGTCTTGCCCCTTGGCAACCAAAATTTGCGCCTTGAGGTAGTAGAGCTCCGGGTTGTTGCAGGAAGCAGCAATGGCCCGATCCACCGCCTCCAAGGCCTCGTCAAAGCGCTGCATATCCCGATAGGCCAGAGCTTGGCCGCGGTAGGACAAATACTCAGGCGCCGCCAGGCGAAATTGATCCAACGCCTTCTCCCGGTAGGTCAGCAGCAAATCCATATAGCCGTTGAGAAGATTCAACTCAGGGTCGCTGCTGTCCACAGCCTGGGCGGCCCGGATGGACGCAAACAATTGGTTGAGGGTGGGCAATGCCTTGGGCAAGCCGAGCACCACCCCCTCCCGCACCACGATGTTGGCCGCCTCCAACCCATAGCCCACCCCCTCATACAGGTTGCCGCGCAAGGGATCCGTCTTTTTCATCTCGGCGGCCACCTGGCGGGTTTGGGTGGCCAACTGGGCAAAAGCATCCAGATCCCCCTCTTGGTAGGCCAGCGCCGCCAGCAAGGCATAGACCATCGGCTCGTCGGGGGAAGCTTTCTTGGCTATTTCCAGCTTCTCTCGGCTCTGGCTGTAGCGGCCCGCGCAGAAGAACTCCTCAAACGCCGCAGCCACTTCCGGGCTGATGGGGCGGGCATTGGCCCCGCTGCGAAACGGATCCTGGGCCCAAACCGGCAAGGCGGATCCCCATACCCAGCACAGGATCCCCACCAGCTTGGCCCCTCTGCTGAACTTGTCGCTTCTCATCCTCTGTGCCTCAACACCCACTGGGACCGGTCTAGCGAATCGGCGCGTGCTTGACCTGCTCTTCAGCGCAGCAGTTGCGCAATCGCAGCAATGGCCGCATCCTGAACCAACTCGTTGGGCTCGTAGGCCAGCAGATCGTGTAAGGGATCCAGAGCGCGCGGATCCCCAATTTGGCCGAGGGCGCGGGCTGCTGCCTCCCGCACCACCGGTTCTCCATCCGCAAGCTTGGTCAGCAAAGCCGGCACCGCCTCAACCGCCCGCATTTGCCCCAGCTGGTAGATGGTTTGCAGTTGGGCCTCCAGGGGAGTTGCTGCAACCGTGGGAGCCGAGCTATACACAGAGATACCTGAAGAGCTGCCATAGGAGTAGCCGCTGCCCGCCATCGAGATGGCCGAGAGAGCCTGCAGCGCCTCTAGGGCACGATATCGCTCTGTCTCGCTCATCTGAGGCAGTTGGGCCACCAGATCATCAAAAGCTCGCTGTACAGGATCGGCAGCCTGGTGGGCAATGCGGGTTAAGTGGCGGTCAGCCTGTACCTGCTGCCAAGACTGAAACGCTGCCAGACCTGCCACCACCAAAGCCGCATCGGCCAAAACAGCCAGCAGCGCCATTCCCCCCCAGATCTTGCTGCGACGGCTGAGCTTTCGCATCTGCTTATCCACGTAGCTAAAGGCCTGGTGCTGCCGTTCCCAGAAGTCGGGGGCCACCTGCAGAGTTTGGGCACTCAGATCGGGAGACAGAAGGTTTTCCTCGCGGGCTACCTCCAAGCTTTGTAGCCTTTGGTTCAAGCGAGAAAATTGTTTCGTCCAGAGCCAAGTAAACATCAAGTCACACCCTCCCTCCAAGCTTGCCCATAGCGGCTGGTGCTGTCACTCGGTGTCAGGCAAAGTTTGCCGACCCTTCCCTGCCATAAAGGTGAACTTATGCGCCAGGATAGCAAAAGCACCGGCTCCCCACCACCCAGTCTTTAACTTGAACTTGGGGTTGCAGGATGTCACTCATTGTAGACAGGCCGGCGAAGGGTGCCGACCGCGTCAGCGGGACGGAGTCCTTGGGGTTGACCGTACTTGCGTGAGTGCTAAGCACCACTTCGCGACCGAGGGAAGCCGCAGTCTTCCCTTCTCTTTTGAGCAACAAGGGGAGTGAGGACTTGACGAGCTTGGGGGGGAACAAGCCCAAAGGCTACGGGCTACTATGCCTCATAGTTTGGCCGGAGCACTCTGGGGTTTACAGGCATCACGATGTCTGAGTTCCCCAAAGGTCTGTAGATTACAAGGACAAGCCCAGCTTGACTCCAAGCAGGGCATGGACCAGTAGCACACACAGGATGAAGCTGCCCACATAGGCATGGGTGGTGCGCAGGGCCTCGCGGTTGCCCCCAAAGCCGCTGAGAGACAAAGCGCCATTGGCCGCCAACAACAGCAACACCAGGGATCCCGTCCAAAAATGGGGGCTGCTCAGCAGGGGCTGGCCCTGCATGACCAAGGAGAGAAGGCCGCCGGTGTAGCCCAAGGCAATGAAGGTGGCCATCCAGGGAGCCAATTTGCGGTGATCCAAGAGCGGCTTTTGGGCCGATTCCGGCAGGGATCCCTCTGGCGTTGTGGAGGCGGCTGCCAGGCGCAAGACCCGCCCCCGCCAACCGGTCAGGCCGACGAAGCTGCCCATGACCACCACCACAATGCCCATCATCAGAGGATGTCCCCATTGCACAATGGGCTGGGGCAGGTTGAAGCCGGCAAAAAACTGGGCCACTGGCTGCAAGGCAGCCGTCAACTCATCCGAAGTTGCCGACAGATCGGGCAGAGCCACACTCAGCATAGGGATCCCTCCACCTTTGGGACAACTACAACTTTTTAACCAGTCTCCTTAACAAATCTACAACAAACCCACCTTCGATGACAGATGCCGGTGGAAAGCTTCAGGGGATGCAGCCGCAACGGTAAAATGTCTAGCGGTGAAGCCGTGGTCGGCCACAGATCCTCGGCTACCGCCTGCTAACGAGCAAAACGGAGTTATTCACATGGCCAAGTTGTTGTTGGGGGATCAATCCTTTGAAGTCGAGCTGCTGACGGATGTGCCCACCAATTGGCCTGGAATTAAAGTCATGTCCAAGGGAGCTAAGCTGGATATCCCGGCGGGAACAGTGGTGAGGGTGGAGTCAGAAGATGACCATGTAACCGGCTCCTACAAGGTGGTTTATCGTTTGGCTCCCGCCTATCCCCGCAGTTGGCGGCTGCTTTTGGAGCGGGAGAGCGCGGCTCCTGCACCTCAGGCGGAAGCGGCCCCAGCCGCTCAGGTCGCCCCCTCGGCGGCCTCGTCCCTACCCAACAGCGACAAGATTTTCACCCTCAAAGTGTCCGGTTTGGTGGGAGGGGGCGTGCGCAAGAGCGTTGTCGAGTACAAAGTGCCCTTCAGCCGCCTTTCTCAAGAAGTGAAGCGCATCACCCAAAGGGGGGGCAAGATCGTCAGCATTACAGAGTCCAATCTGTTGAGCAACCTTGAGTAGGGCCCAGCTCCCCCTCTGGGGTCTGTCTCCAAGGCTGCCGATCCAGGCCCCTTCAGCCCAAGCGGCTTTGACGGGCGCTCCCTGCTGTTTTTCCGGCGGCGATTGCATGGGTATCCCCAATCGGAAGAGAGGGGTGGTAGTCTGGCGTTGGTTTTGCCCTTGTCTGGGGGTAGGCTTTGGGTGGGAAAAGGCATTCCAGCAAGGGCTCAACTCTTGCGCTTGAGCGCCGATAACACCATCGGGAGTGGGGAGGAGGTCATGACGTCTCGGCAGCATCCGACGCGCTTGGGAGGGTCGATACCCCAAGGCAATTCAGGCTCCAGATCGACAAGGGGATCCCAGCCGTACTCCTCGCCCACTCCACGACAAAGCCTTTCCGATTCCTCTCGGCATGCGCCGGCAAAGTCTCGACCTAGGGTGCTCCCCTTTCTAAACTTGCTGGTGATCCTGCTGGGATTTGGGACCGGCGCCCTGGTGGCCTGGGCAACCGCTCATCCCAACTGGGCCAGCCGCCTGCCGGCGCTCTTGCCGCCTCTGGCCGAGATCCCTGCCCCCCGCGCCCAGGCCAAGGCAGCCCAACAGCGCCCGCCCCTCCCCCAAGAGCCGCAACTGCAGCGGGATCCTTTTGCGTTGGATCCCTTGGCCAGCCTCTCCTACGTGCCGGCCATCATGTACCACGACGTGGTGGCTGGCCGCAAAGAGGTCTGGTTTGACACCACAGCGGCGGAGCTGCGGCAGCACTTTGAGGCCATCAAGCAGGCGGGGCTGACCCCCATCCACATCGACCAACTCTACAAACACCTGCGGGACGGGGATCCCTTACCGGAAAAAGCCATCCTGCTCACCTTCGACGACGCTTACCTGGGCCTGTACGAGAACGCCTACCCGCTGCTGAAGGAGTACAACTACCCTGCCACCTATTTTGTGCAGACCGGCTTTGTCGGCGTGCCCACCAGCAAAGACCACTTCACCTGGGATCAGATGCGGGAGATGGATGCCAGCGGGCTGATTGACTTTGCCGCCCACACCGTCAACCATCCCCCCGACCTGCGGCTGCTGGACGATGCCCGCCTGCGGCGAGAGGTGTTGGACTGCAAGACCAAGCTGGAGCAGGAGCTGGGCCACCCCATCCACTACTTCGCCTATCCGGAAGGCAATCGGGACGAGCGGGTGAAGCAATACCTGGCGGAGGCGGGTTACTGGATGTCCTTTACGATGGATCCCGGCTTTACGGGACAGTCGCCCAACTTGCTGGAGGTGCGCCGCTTTAACCAGTTTCGCCTCACCGAGGCCATTATCGGCGCCCGCACCTTCACCCTTGGCCGCAGCCCCGACTACTGGCTGGATGGGACGCAACCCTTGACCCTGACCGATGAGGTGATCGACAGGGTGCGGGTGCTAACCATCCGCGGCGGACGGGCAGCTACAGTGCACGCGGAGCGGCGCTACGAGGTAAGAACCCTAGTCCAGCGCTACCAGGCCGATGCCGGCATTAACGGCAGCTTCTTCTCCATCCCTTGGATTAACTCGGCCAGCAACGTCATGGTGGGGCCAGTGATGGCCGCCAACCACAAGACTTTCATCCCCGGTCGCCCCGAAGACGACAAGGTGGTGCGCGGTCGTCCCCTGGTGCTGCTGGGCAGGGATCGGCTGCGCTTTGTACCCTTTGATCCCGACACCATGACCCAGCTCGACAACCTTCGCCAGCTCATGCCGGATGTCACGGACTTGTTTGTGGCGGGCTTGTGGCTGGTCAAGGATGGCCAGGCCCTTTCGCCAGCGGAGATCGACTCGTTTCGCCTCTCCAGCGCCGCCGAGTTTCGCCCCCGCGCCTTTTTTGGCGTAGACAACCAGGATCAGGTGGTGATCGGGGTTACCAAAACCCACGTCAACGCCGCCATCCTGGCCAGCCTATTGCCCAAAATCGGGATCCGTGAGGCGGTGCTGCTGGACTCTGGCTTCAGCACCTCACTGGTCTACCAAGGGGAGATCCTCGCCACCGGCCATGCCGGCCCCAACCAGCCCAGCCGCCCTGTCCCCCACGCCATTTTGCTCTACGACCTAACCCGTCTGTGGAGGGAGGATCCCCGCCCGCAGGAAAGGGCCGCTTCCACAACCGATCGGGTGGAAGGGCTGGTGCAGCTTCTGCCGGCTAGCGACCAAGATGCAGCCAAAGCCTACCTGAACAGCGTTCTGGCCGGCCAGCGCACCCTCAAGCGGGGGGAGCGGGGCCCGGCCGTGGTGGCGGTGCAACTGGGCTTAAGCCGCCTGGCCGCTCAGCAGGGACGGCTGGATCTGCTCCCCTCTGGCCCTGATGGGGTATATGGCAATGAGGTGGCCCAGGCAGTGGCAGAGTTGCTGTTGGCCGAACCTGGGCTGGGCGAGACGGGATCCCCGCAAGCGATCCCCACTCCCCTGGTGGCGGGAACGGCAACCCCATCCAGCGGCGGGGACGCCATCGATGCTCAACTGCTGCAACGGCTGCTGGAGCGGGTTAATCTCGCCCCGGCCTCTGTGTTGGTGGATACCCGTCTGGAGCGGCCAACTTGGCCTCTGGAGCACAAGCCGACCCGGAAGCTGCTGCCGAGAGCGGCTCTAGAGTAGAGTTAGGGGGCCTCGACTCTGGACCCAACTCCTTGGGGATCCAGCCCTCCCTGCCAACCTAGGCCATTGCGGAGAAAGACAGGTCTGCCGGCAACAAACACGCCCATAACCCGGAAGGGCTTCTCCCGCAAGATCACCAGGTCGGCCCTCAGCCCTGGGCAAAGAGCCCCCCGATCCTGGAGGCCAACGGCCTGGGCGGGGTTGCGGCTGACCAAGGCTATGGCCTGGGGCAACTCCAAAGCCTGCTTCTCCGCCAGGGCAAAGGCAGCTCTTAGCGCAGTAGCCGGCGAGTAGTCGGTGGCCAGAGCACCTAGGGATCCCGCCTTCAGGGCTTGCAGGGCGGAGAGATTGCCCACATGGGAGGATCCCCTAAGGGCGTTGGGGGCCCCCATGACCACCAGCAAGCCCAACTGTTGGGCTTCGCCAGCGGCGTCCAGCGTGACCGGGAACTCGCTGACCTTTACGCCTAGCTTGGCCATCAACTGAACCTTGTCAGAGGAATCGTCGTCATGGGAAGCCAGCGTGACTCCCCGCTCTTTTGCCTGCTGGGCCAGCTCGGCAAGGGCAGGGAGAACTTCTAGCTGGGATGGGTTCCTGAGGCTGGCGGCAACCTCCTCAGGCTGCTGGCCCAGGTGACGGGCCATATAGCGAACGTAGTCTTCTAGGGTCGGGAACTGGCCTTGGCCAGGCGTGTGATCCATAAACGAAAGGAGATCCACCCAACCTTGGCTGAGGGCGTGGCGAACGGCTGCTGCTCCCAAGGGGCGAGAGACTTCGTAGCGGGCATGGATCCGCAAGTCCAGCGACAAATGGGAACGCAGGGCAACCAATTGCTCGGCCAGGGCCAAAGCGGTCTCCGGGCTGCGCCAACCGGGCAGGCCCTCCCAAAAGGACAGGGTGACAAAAGCAGTGGTCATGCCTGCTGCCAGAGCTCGGTTTTCCCAAACCTCCAGGGCCATCTCGGCAGCCAACTGTACCCCTGGCCGCGGCTCCAGCTCCGGCTCTAGGCTGTCGGCGTGGAGATCGATGACGCCAGGGACGAGGGTTAACCCCTGTAAAGGGATTCCTTCGTCCACCTGCCCTTCTCGAATCTCGGCAATCCACTCCCCCTCCAGCCGCAGGGATCCCAGCGGGAGCACTTGGTCAGGGAGAACCAGCTTAAGTCCGGACAGCCACATCTTGCTTCTCCTCCAGGTGGTAGGTTTTGTCCACCAAGCCCGCCACGTCTTCTGGCGAGTGGAAAACGCCAACAAGCGCAGTTCCCTGCTGCTTCAGAAGGCGAAGGCGCTCCCGCAGAGCTTTCCTGGCCCCTGCATCCAAGCTGGCCGTGGGCTCGTCCAGCAGCAGCAAGGGATAGGGATGAATGAGCGAGCGGGCCAGGTTGAGCTTTTGTTTTTCGCCCCCAGAGAAGCCCGTGGGGAAAGCCTCCAGTAACTCTGGCTTCAGGTTCAGCTCCAGGAGCAACTCTGCCGCCCGCTGCCGTGCTCGGCTTTCTTCTACACCTCGCCACAGCAGCGGCTCCGCCACCAGCTCCAGGGCGGTGGTGCGGGGTCGGGGATCCAGAAACTGGCTGACATAGCCGATGTGCTCCCGCCGGATCCACAAGATCTCGCGATCCCCCAAACGCGCCAGATCCACCCTTCCGCGAGGAGTCTGCAGAAGGATCTGCCCCCCTGTGGGACAGTAGCTGCGATAGAGCGTCCGCAACAGGGAAGACTTGCCGGCGCCATTGGGGCCCTCTAGGAGCAGCAACTCCCCTGCTTGTAGGGAGAAGCTCACCTGTCTGAAAGCCAGAACCTCCCGTCCCAGCCGGTGCAGGAAAAACCGCTTTTCCAAATCGATAACTTGCAGCATCTCTCTACAGCCTTGCGGCAACCAAATCCTGAGTAAAGGGGTGGCGGGGATCCTCCAGCACTTGGTCGGCGAGGCCTTCTTCTACCACCTCTCCTTGGTGCAAAACCACAATGCGATCCGCCAATGCCCGTACCACCGAGAGATCGTGGCTAACCAAAATCAGACTCATCCCCAACTGCCGCTTGAGGCGGCGTAGGGTGTCCAAGAAGGTTGCCTGCACCAGCAAATCTAAGCCAGTCGTTGGCTCGTCCAAGAGGATGGCCGTTGGCTCTTGAGCCAAGGCTTTGGCAATCTGCACCCGCTGCCGCTCCCCTCCCGAAAGGAAAGTAGGCGGATCCCCAGCCCGCTCCAGGGGGAAGTCTGCCCTCTCCAGAGCTGCCTGCGCTTCCTTTTGCAAAACTTCAAATCGCCGTTCCCCCTTGAGCACAAGGGGCTCAGCAACATTGGTTAGGGCGGCAAAGCCCATGCGCAGGGCCTGGGCAGCTTCTTGATAAACCATGGCCAAGTGACGCCGCGCCGCAGGTCGCTCATAGGGAGAAAGCGACAGCAGATTACACCCCTCCCAGCCGGGGATGTTGAGCCAGTATTCCCCTTGCGCCGTCTCCTGGAGGTAGAGAATTCTCAAAAGGGTGCTCTTGCCGCTGCCAGAAGCCCCCACCACCCCCAGCACCTCCTGGGGATAGAGCTT
>NZ_JANSJB010000039.1:11752-18172 GCF_047462355.1 Synechococcus sp. H55.9
TAGAGAATTCTCAAAAGGGTGCTCTTGCCGCTGCCAGAAGCCCCCACCACCCCCAGCACCTCCTGGGGATAGAGCTTGAGGCTGACGTTCTTGAGGGCCCAGCGATCCCCGTAGGCTTTCCAAACCTTGACCAGTTCCAGCAAAGGCCTTTCTTCAACCATGCTGCTTCTCCCCAAATAAAGGCCCACTTTCTTTGCCAGCTAGGAGTTTTTCCATATAGCCCTGGTCGGAGATCTCGTAGGCCAAGCTGCCATCCTCCTGGGGAATGGCGTTGAGAAAGACGTGGCGGCAACCCGTGCGGCGGCAGGATCCCACAATGGGTTCCGGCTGGAAGGGTCGATCCACAAAGGCCAGAGGTTCTACCTGCGTGTAAGGGGGGACAGCGTAGATCCGCTTTTCCCGACCGGCGCCAAAGAGCGTGATGTGGGCTGCCTGGTGCAGCTTGGGCAGATCCCAGCGGGGCAGGGGACTGGGATCCATCACATAGCGGCCGTGCACCAGAACGGGATAGGCTGCTCCCTTGCGGCTGTGGCCGTAGTGCAAGTGTTCTTCAAACAGATCCACCCAAAGCAGGCTGTAGTCCCCCAGGGCATGCAGCTCCCGCGCCTTGGCATCGGAAGGCTCCACGTAGCGCAGGGGTTCAGGGATCGGGACTTGCAGGATCAAGATTTGTCCTTCTTGCAGTCGCTCCTCCGGGATGCGGTGACGGCTTTGGATGAGGGTTGCTTCCAAAGCATCGGTGGTGGTTCGAGCTCCGCTGACGTGGGCAATGAAGCGGCGCAAGTTGGCAGCATTAACCGAGTCATCCGCTCCTTGGTCGATGACCTTCACCACATCTTCCGGCCCCACGAGGCTGAGGGTAAGCTGCAGGCCGCCCGTGCCCCAGCCGCGGGCCAGGGGCATCTCTCGGCTGGCAAAGGGAACTTGATATGCCGGTATGGCCAGAGCCTTGAGAACCTTGCGCCGAATTTCTCGCTTGGCTTCAGGATCCAAGTAGGCGTAGCTATGCTTAGGGTTCAAGAGCAGCCTCCTGATGGCTCATCCAATTGCTGAAGAACGTTACATAGTGAGGCAGTTTGTAGTGCAGGGCAAAGCCCGAAGCCTCCACGGGATCCGTGTGTACCAGAACAAACTCCTCGCTGCGGGCCGGATGGGTGGGGCGATCCATCTCCAAATCCAACATTGCGCCCGCGATAACCCGCCCCTCGTTCCAGCCCAAGCTGGCAGCAAAGCCTAAGCGGTATCCCTTCTCCCCATGCCCGACGACTTCTGCAAAGGCCAAGCGGATCCGCCCCAGGCGAAAGCTGCCTCCCCGCACCGGGTGGATAGCCCGCACCTCGAGATAGCCCACCCCCAACTCCGCCACTGTTGGGTGGGTGTGGACGTTGTAGGCCCGCATGGCGCTGTAGGCGAGGGCCAGGAGTCCTCCGGTGTCCCCTCGCGCCAAAGCTTGCAGGCGATGGGCTCTTGGCGCCGGAAACAGCAGCGGCTGCCGCGTTAGATCCGGGATCTCTTCCTCTAAGTCTTTCTCTGCCACTGGATCTTCTTCCAGCAGGCCTTGCTCTTTTAGCCAGGTTCGCACCGAAGGGTAGCGCTGGGGAGCAGCCGTGGTCTCTGGCTCCACCCCTTGGGTTCCGGAAAAACCCAGCAGACGCAGGCTGTAGTCGAGGGTGGGGCCGAGGACTTGGCCGCCGGGAATGCTCTTGAAGGCTGAAGAAAGCCGTCGCACCAGGAGCAAATCTTCTTTTTTCTGAAGCTGCGCTTTGCCCAGGCGAGGAAGGGTAGTTCGATGAGCTCGCAAAAGCAGCAGCGCTTCGTAGAGATCGCCCCCTGTCTGGGCCAAGGCCTCAGCAGCCAGCTCTGGAGCCCAGAGGCCAGCTTCCGCCATCACCTGATCCAAAAGATAGGGCAAGTAGCTGGCCAGGCCCTTACTCGACTGACCTGCCCCCCTCGGCAACAATTCGCGAAAAAGGGCTTCGGCATTGAGAATGGCCTCCTGACTGCCCCGCGCCACCACGTAGCCCATCAACCCACCTCCACACTTCGCGGTATGCCTACTACATGCTGCCCGTCGGTAAGCAAGATGTCCACTCCCAAAGGGTAGGCCGAGATCTGGGAGCGCAGCCGCCAAAAAGCAGGGGGCAAATCCACAGCCAAGCACACCTCCCCAGCAATGCCGGGGCCCTTGAAGACAAGAGGGGATCCCTGGCCCCAGCCAGTTCCCAGGATGAGAGTTGCCCCGCTCTCCGGCTCCAGGTAGGTGCCCCTCTTGAGAAGCGAGAGGGTTTCCCAACCGGCAGGCAAATCCGCCAGCCGCTCGGCAAAGACGAAGTCCGCCGCCTCCAAGGCCACAGGCCGGGGAGCCTGACCGCGCAGATCTAAGAGCAGCCAGTCTGGCGCCCAAACCCCCACATTCCCATCCACCAGGGTAATCGCAATGAGGCGGAAGGCTTGGCGCAGCGAGTGAGCTGGCAAGCGCCAAAGCCGGCCAGGGTAGCTCAGCGCCATCACCAAGGTTCGGAAGACCTGTTGGCTTTGCCGTTCGGCTGCGGGCATGGGCACGCTCATAGCGTCTCCACCTCCAAGCGCGTGGTGGCCACCTTGCGCCAGAGGCGCTCATCCTTCTCCTGGAGATGTTCCTGAGCTTCCAGGGCCAAGGCCTGGATCCGATCTTCAGCAATCCCCGCCTGCAACGCGGCATCCAGGTAAGCCAGGGAGCGGGCCAGGCGCGGCCGTTCCCCCAGCACTATTCCATAGCCTTCCACTCCCTTTCGGGGGAAGCGCAGCCAAACCTCGTAAACCAAGACTTCTCCCAGATAAAACGGCGTACCGCTGCGCGAGTCCTGGAAGGGGAGCAACAGCAGGCCCGCTCCTTCCTTCAGCTTCTGGCTAGCTCCCAGAGCGGGCCGTACCTCCCGCGCCAGAGCCACAACTGTCTTTTCGGGAGCCTCCTGCAGCAGCTCCAGGATTTCAAGAGCCTGCACCCTCACCTCCTATACCAGGGATTGGCGAATTCGCGCCGAGACCTTGTCGATTGTAAACACGGTTAGCAGGATGAGCAAAATGATGGTGGCGGCGTCCTGAAAGCGGAAGGCCCGCACCGTCTGCATCAGATCGAAGCCGATGCCACCAGCTCCCACCAAGCCCAAGACTGTTGCCGAGCGCACATTGACCTCAAACAGGTAGAGCGTCACCGAGTAGAAAGCTGGGGCCACCTGCGGCCAAAAGCCATAGACAAGAACCAGCAGAGGATGGGAGCCCGTAGCCCTCACGGCCTCCACCTGCCCCATATCCACCGTCTCAATGGCCTCGGAGAGCAACTTGCCTGCCACTCCAGCCGTGTGCAGCGTCAACGCCATGATCCCTGGGAGAGGCCCCAAGCCAATGGCAGCCACAAAAACCAGGGCCAAAACCAGCTCGTTGAGTCCCCTGAGGATATCCATCAGCCCGCGGACAGCCAGATAGACCACAGGAGAGCGGATGACATTTTTGGATCCCAGGAAGGCCAAGGGAAGCACAAGGAAGGTGGCCAGAAAAGTGCCCCAGAAAGCCATGATCAGGGTCTGGAGCAAAGAGTAAAGAAAAGCTGGCAGAAAGTGCAGGCTGGGCGGAAAGAAGCGAGCGACAAAGGCAGCACTCCTCCCCAACCCAGCCAGCAACTTGACTGGTGAGATCTCAGCCGGCCCTGCCGTCAGCAGGAGAGCCAGAAGGATCATCCCGACTAGGAGAACACCGAGGCGATCTCTCCGTTTGAGCTCTGCCGGTAAGGGGGGCAGTTTCTTAGAGTTGGCACTCAGGTTGCTTAAGAGCATTGTTAACCTTGCGGAAGGGATCATAATCTTTGTCGCTGGCCGGCTCAAAACCCTTGAGACCGCGAGCTTCTAGCCATTGCTTGCCTTCCGGTGTGTTCTCGTACTCTAGGTAGGCCGTGCGGATGGCTTCTTTGAGGTCTTCCGGCAGGTCTTTGCGGTAGGCCCAGGGAGAGGAAGGGATCGGATCGGACTTCCAGATCACCTCAAAATCTTCCAAACCCTTAATTTGGCCCTTCTTGGTGGCAATGCTGATCCCGGTATCCCAAGTCACCCCCACGGGAATGGTTCCCTGAGAGACTCCCAGGATAACCGACTCATGGTTGCCGGCAAAGGCAACTTGTTTAAAGTACTCCTTGGGCTTGATCTTGGCCTCTAGACAGAAGTAAGCCATGGGCACCTTGAAACCAGAAGTGCTCTCCGGGTCAACGAAAGCAAAATCTTTGCCCTTGGCAGCTTCTAGAGTTGTAATGCCACTGCCCTTCTTGGAAATCATCAGAGAGTGGTAAACAGTGCCCGAGCGAACAGAATCTTCCTTCACAAAGGCTTCGATGGGGGCATTGGCTTTTTCAATCGCATCGACGTAAGAGGCGGGCCCATAAAAAGCAACGTGGGTCTTCCCTTCCGCCTGGGAGAGCATCACAGCCGTGTAGTCACCAGCCACGAACAAACGCACCGGGATCCCCAATCTCTCTTTGAGGTAGTTCAGGAAAGGCGCATAGCGGGCTTCGTAATCAGCAGCACTCTCCACCGGCACTTCAGCAATGACCAGCTCCTCGGGCCAGTTCTGCTTCTGCGCCAACACCGGCACCCAACTGGCAAAGCCCAATAGGAAAGCCGCTAGAGCCAAAACCTTCCTTCTCCGCATGAGTATTCTCCTCTGCAGCTGACTTGAAATTGAAATTGATTGAAGTTGAGTTTGAGCTTACCTGTCCTCAAGCCGTCAAGGCTGAGGGCAACCCTCCGAGGGTTTGAGAGGCTTCCTCCTCCCCGAAGTAGAGATCCTTCTCTTTTTCAGGGGTGAGAGCCGAGACTGGCCCATCAAAGAAAACCTGCCCATCCTTGAAGGCAACAACTCGGTTGGCGTAATGGCGCACCATCTCCAGGTGATGCAGGGTCACTAGGAGCGGGATGCCTTGCCGACAAACCATTCCCAGCAGTAAATCCATGATCACCTGCGCATTTTTGGGATCCAAAGCCGAGATGGGTTCATCTGCCAGGATCAGCGCCGGCTCTTGGATCAAGGCGCGAGCAATGCCCACCCGCTGCTGCTGTCCCCCCGAAAGAGCATCGGCCCTCTGCCAGGCGTGCTCGAGAAGCCCCACCTCCTCCAGTAGCCTTTCTGCTTGGGCCAGATCTTGCTCCGAGAACTGCCGCAGCAAGCCCTGGGTAAGATTCAGGTGGGGCAGGCGCCCAATCAGGACGTTCTCCAAGACAGTCAGGCGGCCAATGAGCTGAAAAGTCTGGTAGATCATGCCCGTGCGCTTGCGCACCTGCTGTAGACCCTCTCCTCCGCCTTCGTGGAGGGGGAAAGAGCCAACCCAGACTTTTCCAACGCTGGGCTTAACCATTCCCTTCAGGAGCTTAAGGAGGGTGGACTTCCCAGCGCCAGAGGGGCCAATCAGGGCCACAACCTGGGCTCCATCGCCAAACAGGTCGAGACAAACCCCTCTTAGGGCAACTTTGTTTTTAAAGGTGACCCAGAGGTTTTCTACCCGGATGCGCATTGCTCTCCCTCGGCGCGTGAAAGCTCGGTATCAAACTTAGCAGCTTGACTTTAAGTCACAACTAAAACCAGGTTAAGCCCAGATTAAGATCCCCCTAGCGGCAACAAAAGCCGGGCTGGGCAGGAGGAGGTACCCTGGGGAGAGCTGGCTTTGCTATCTTGCTTTTTATGCTCTCTTTGGATTCCTGCCCTCTATGATTGCTGCCTCGGACTCCATTCCTTCAGCGGATCCGCCCCGCGCTCTTCTGCCGGAGGGGATCGCTCATCTGGACAGCCTCCGCTACAACGAACAGGGTTTGATCCCGGCCATTGTGCAGGACTACCTGGACGGGACGGTGCTGATGATGGCCTGGATGAACCGGGAATCGCTGCAGAAAACGCTGGAGACAGGCCGCACCTGGTTCTGGAGCCGCTCCCGCCAGGCGTTCTGGCCCAAGGGGGAAACTTCTGGCCATGTGCAGTGGGTCAAACAAATCCGCTACGACTGCGACAGCGACGCGCTGGTCATTTTGGCGGAGCAGGTGGGAGATGCGGCCTGCCACACAGGAGCGCGGAGCTGCTTCTTCCGCACCCTCCCAGAGAAGGAAGGGGATCCCATCCCGGCCGCCGATACCCTGTCGCAGGTGTTTGCCGTGATCAAGGCCCGCCAGGCGGATCCCCGTCCCGATTCCTACACCAGCAGCCTGCTGGCCAAGGGAGACAACGCCATCCTGAAAAAACTCGGCGAGGAGACGGCTGAAGTGGTGATGGCGGCAAAGGAGGGGGACAAGACCGCCCTGGCCCGCGAGGTGGCGGATCTCTGGTACCACTGCCTCGTGGCTCTTGCTCACTATCAGGTGGATATTCGGGATGTCTATCGCCAACTCCAAGCCCGTCGTTCCCCTC
>NZ_JANSJB010000039.1:18272-21933 GCF_047462355.1 Synechococcus sp. H55.9
CTGCCTCGTGGCTCTTGCTCACTATCAGGTGGATATTCGGGATGTCTATCGCCAACTCCAAGCCCGTCGTTCCCCTCAGTGAAGGGGCTCTGTCCGAAGAGGGGGAGCCGCCT
Source organism: Synechococcus sp. H55.9 (assembly GCF_047462355.1). Lineage (NCBI taxonomy): Bacteria > Bacillati > Cyanobacteriota > Cyanophyceae > Synechococcales > Synechococcaceae > Synechococcus > Synechococcus sp. H55.9. The sequence continues at coordinate 18,386 of NZ_JANSJB010000039.1, forward strand.
TTGGAGGAGATGGATCACCCCCCACCGTTAGATCAACCGATAGCCAAGATCCACTTGGATTTGCAGGCTGGGCGACGGGGCCAAGTGGATCTGGAGACCGATCGGGAGACTTTGGCCCGTTACCTGCGCGGCCATAGCCAGTGGATCCAGCGCTGCTTCCGGCCACTCCAGGTGGAGCCTCTCTCCGCCGACACCTACAAGCTGCAGTTTTTCCGCATGGGCGGGCTGGGGTTTGAGCTGGAGCCCTGCTTTGGGGTGAAGATCTGGCCGGAGGAAGATTACCTGTTTCGGCTGACTTCGACTGAGCTGCCGGGGGAGGCCGCCCTGCCCTATCGGGTAGATTGCCAGGCCAGTTTCCGGCTGGAGGAGCTACCGGGATCCCCTGCCACTACCCGCGTCCACTGGGATCTTCATCTCGATATCCGGCTGCATTTGCCCAAGTTTTTGCAAGTTCTGCCGCGCAAGTTGGTTCAGAGAGTGGGCAGCCAGGTGGTGCAGCAGGTTACCCGCGGCCTCAGCGATCGCTTTACCCACAATGTCTGCAGCGATTTCTATGGCTCCATTGGCCGTCCCCATCACTCCTATCGCTTGGTTGTGGTGGAAGACAAGGCGTGATACCCTATGGGTCAACGTGAGTGAGTTGTCGGTCAGCTTGCTCCGGCAACCGGTGATGGGGTTCACCGTAACCGCCTCAGGCAGGTTCTAAGAATTCTCTAAATCCAAGGCTGAGGCTGATGACTCCTACTCTTCTGGGCAGATCCAGGGGGTGGGAGTCTTTGATCTTGGGTTACCACCCCACAGCCCCCAAGGCTCTACTTCCCTCTGGGCTGCCCTTCACCATCCGGACGGCAAAGAGAGAGGTTTTGTTGATGCTGGGCAGTTGGCTGTGGATCTTAGGGATGGGCTTTTTTGTCGGCCAGATTGGGGGCCGGCTGGGGATGCCGCCGCTAGTGGGGATGATTCTGGTCGGGATCCTGTTGCAAGAGGTCTTGTCCCCAGAGCTGTTGGCGGCAGCCGGGGATCTGCGCCTAGTGGCCGTCACGATCATCCTCATGAGGGCGGGCCTGGGGCTGGATTGGGAAAAGCTGGCCCAGCAGGGATCCGTGGCCCTGCGGCTGGGGTTTTTGCCGGCAGCCTGTGAGGCGGGGGCAGTGGCGCTCTTGAGCCGCTGGATCCTGGGGCTGGACTGGGGGACGGGGCTGCTTTTGGGCTGCGTGCTCGGGGCGGAGTCGCCGGCGGTGATTGTGCCAGGGATGCTGCGCCTCAAGAGCCTGGGCTGGGGGGTGACCAAAGGGATCCCGGACGCCATTTTGACCGGCAGCGCCCTTTCCGATGTGCTGCTGTTGCTGGGCTTTAGCCTGTTGCTGAGCTTTTTGGGGCAGGGATCTGCCCAGAGCCTTCGCCTGCAGTGGCTGCCGTTCCAGGTGGGGATGGAGATCCTGCTGGGGGTGGCGGTGGGCTACCTGGGGGCGCGGGTTTTGGTGGCCCTCTTGGTACAGCAGAACTGGACTCGCAACAGCACGCAAGAGGTGCTGCTGGCGGCCTGCCTGGCGCTGGGCTTGGTGCTGGCGTCGCAGGTGTGGCCCTATTTTTCCGGCTACCTGGCGGTGATGGCCCTAGGGTTTTTCCTCGTCCAACTGGATGGGCCGCTGGCGCGGCGGCTGCGGCTTGGGTTCGACGCCCTCTGGACGGTGGCGGAGATCGTGCTGTTTGTCCTGCTGGGAGCCTCTTTGGATCTGCAGGTACTGGGATCCCTGCTCTTGCCCGGTTTGCTGCTTTTGACCCTGAGCCTGCTGTTGGGCCGAGGCTTGGGCTGGTGGCTTTCCACCCTGGGGAGCAACTGGAACTGGCGGGAGCGGCTCTTTTTGCTGCCGGGCAACATGGCCAAAGCCACGGTGCAGGCGGCCATCGGCGGCATCCCCTTAGCCCAGGGGATCCCTGGCGGGGAGACAATCCTCGCCCTAGCGGCCCTGTCGATTTTGACCACAGCTCCCCTGGGAGCTTGGCTAACCCAGGTTTTTGCCCCTCGCCTATTGGAAAAGGGAGAAGTGGATCCCACCAAGGTGGGCAGCCAGGGTAAGGTGAGCTTCTTGGCCGCTGTGGATACCTCTCCCTTGGCTGAGGCGGTGCTGCGCAAGGCAGCGGATCTGGCGCGGCGGGTGGATGGGGAAGTGATTGTGCTCCATGTTACCGATGAGCCCCAGGGGAAGGGGGTGGAAGCGTTGCGGCAGCTTGCCCAGCGTCTTTTGGCGGATATTCGCCACGAATTTTGCCTGGCTTCCGGCCCCCTGGCGGAGACCATCGTGGACATAGCCCAGGAGCGGCAGGTTACCGACATAGTCCTAGGCAAGCGGGGCCACCGCCCCTGGGAGCAAGTGTTGGTGGGATCCACTTCCCAAGCAGTGTTGGAGACCAGCTCCATTCCGGTGATTTTGGTAGAGGAAGAGGATTTTGGAAAGAGAGGGATCCCCATTCTCGAAGGCGAAAAAAGCTGAGGATCCTCCTTTTTCTCTGGCTGAGTTCTCTATTTAGGTTCATTGATTCGCAATCTCATTGGAATAGCTGCAATACTACATAGTATCGACCGGGTAGGCGCGAATGGCTGCATCTACTGTTGCAATGGTCAATCCATTTTGTAGAGCTTGGCAGATAAGGATTCTGTCGAACGGATCCCGGTGTAGTAGCGGAAGCTTAGCTAGTTGAGCTACACTATCCTCATCAAGGTCAAGACTGGCAATTTGATGTAGGTTTCTTTGTTTGGGTAAGTAAGTTGCAGGATGCTCCGGCAAAGGTAGCTTGCCCAACTGGTGTTTAACAGTGGCTTCCCAGATTGAGATTACGCTCAGGTAAACCTGATTGTTTGCATCGCGAATTGCGTCTCGAAGATGCTCTGAAAGTCGATTGCTACCGCTGATAAACCATAAAAAGATATGTGTATCTAGAAGAATTCTCATTGGCTCTCAAATGCGTTGAGAACATCTTCTGGCAAAGGAGCGTCGAAATCATCTGGAACGACAAATTCACCCGCACACAGACCAAACGGGCGTAACCGCTGACTACTGGAGATAGGTCTGAGCTCAGCGATAGGCTTGCCCGACTTAACAATGACAAGAGTTTTACCCGTCTCCACTTGATGAAGGTACTTTAGGGGATCACGTTGAATTTCATCAACAGTTACAATTGACATCGACTTAGCTCATCTAACTCACTATACTCAAGATACTCAATGGGCAAGCAATCTCTCAAAACTCGATCACCTGAAGCCATCTGGGTAAAAATCCTTGACTAACTGGCTTGATTTGTCCTTCAGCAAAGATGCAAGCCTCCCCATCGAAGTCAAAACCTCGCTCCTCAGCCGCCTACCTTAGAGTACCAGGTACTACACCATGTTCCGCATCAACAGCAATAGCCTAGATCTGACTCAACGCCGAGGAGCTGCTTATGTCCGATTTCCCTTCTGCGTGGCGCTTTATTGTTTTGCTGGGGATCGTCAGCCTCTGCGCCGACGCCACCTACGAGGGGGCCCGCAGCATCTCCGGAGCTTTTTT
>NZ_JANSJB010000040.1:0-12439 GCF_047462355.1 Synechococcus sp. H55.9
TGCACGAGCGGAATGCGCACAACTTCCCGCTGGATTTGGCGGCGGTGGAAGTGGCGCCGGCCATCCGTGGCTAATCCACTCTTGACCGAGTAGACTAGTCCTTCTTGAGTCCCCTGGCAGATGCCGGGGGATTTTTTTCTTCTACTGCCCCCTCCAATCTTTCTACCCAGGTGGGAGACCAAAATCGGCAAACGGTTTACCAGGATCTTTCCCCCAGTTTTTTCCAGTTAGAGTAGGGCTATTGCATCTGCAGGTAAAGGATATGGCGATCATTTCTTCTCGGGCTGTGGGGGCTGAGGATCCCGGGCAGCAGCAAAAGAGTTCTGCTTGCAGAGAAGGGATGGAGTTCCGCTCCCAGAACCGGGGCCGGCAAGCCGATGAGCTGTTGCAGCCACAGGCTCAGCCTGGCGAGGCTCAGGAAGAATCCCTGCGCCCGCGCACCCTAGCCGAGTACATCGGTCAGACGGAGCTTAAGGAAGTGCTTTCCATTGCCATTGCGGCGGCCCGGGCCCGCGGTGAGCCTTTGGATCACCTATTGTTCTATGGCCCGCCCGGCCTCGGCAAAACCACGGTGGCTGCGGTGCTGGCGGCAGAAATGGGATCCCACTTCTACATGACCACAGCCCCGGCGCTGGAGAGCCCCCGCGACATTGCCGGCTACCTGGTGCGCCTGAAGCGGGGGGATGTGCTGTTTATCGACGAGATCCATCGCCTGCCCAAAGTGACGGAAGAATTGCTCTACCCGGCCATGGAAGATTTTCGCCTCGATATCACCATCGGCAAGGGTCGCTCGGCCCGCATCACCTCTCTGCCCTTGGAGCGCTTCACCCTCATCGGGGCCACCACTCGCATCGGCGCCCTCACCTCGCCGCTGCGGGATCGCTTTGGCCATGTGCAACGGCTGCGCTTTTATGAGCCCCACGAGCTGGTGGAAATCGTGTTGCGCACTGCCCGTCTCCTGAACACTTCCATCGATCCGGAAGGGGCGACAGAGATCGCCCGCCGTTCTCGGGGCACGCCGCGTATTGCCAATCGCTTGTTCAAGCGGGTGCGCGATTATGCCCAGGTGCGAGGAGATGGCCACATCAGCCGAGAAGCGGCAGCCGCGGCCCTGGAGTTGTTCCAGGTGGATCCTATGGGGCTGGATTGGACAGATCGTAAGCTGCTGACGATCCTGGTGGAGCAGTTTGCGGGCGGGCCCGTGGGCCTGGAGACGATGGCCGCCGTGACGGGTGAGGATCCCCAAACCATCGAAGAAGTCTACGAGCCCTACCTGTTGCAGATCGGCTATCTGCAGCGCACACCCCGTGGGCGGGTGGTTACCCCCGCCGCCCTGCAGCACTTGGGCTACGCAGCCCGTTCCCTCACCCCCAGCCCCTCTCCCACAAGGGGAGAGGGGAGTTAATCTAGCTGCGATCGTTGCTGCCAACAGGGCTGAAACTGGGCACCACCAGCTCGCGGTTTTGCTTAGTGAGGCGGCCATACAGCTCTTGGGTGTTGGGGAAGTTGGCCGCCGGCAAGGTGGGGAAGCGGCGGTAGGGCACTGTATCTTCCCCGAAGAGATCCCGGTACTCTTGGGTATTCAGCAAGGCGCGCACAAAGGCCTTCAAACCCTGGGTGGCCAGGATCTGGTTGTACTTGCGGATCTCCTGCTGGTTCAGGGGCGCGCGGCCCAGGAAGTGCTTGGTGCCCAACTCGATCACCTTGGTGTTGGGATAGGGAGCGTAGAACTCAGAGCGGTACAGTTCTGAACACCCCAGCGCCTCGATGAACTCCTTGACGGTGATCTCGCCGTTGCGCAGCCTGGACTCGGCGGAGCTGAGCTCGGCACTGATGTTGTAAATGTCCATATCTCGCTCAAAGACCTGCCGGTAGGCGGCGCGGATGAGGTTGTTCACCTCGGCTTTGTTGGCCAGGCTGGTGAGCTTGAAGATGGGAACCTCCTGGCGCACCTTGGGCACTCCCTGCTGGGCCCGCCGCTGGATCTCCAGCTCGCCGGAGGGCATATCCTGCGGCTGGCCCAACTTGACAAAGAGGGGGATATCCTCATCGGTGCGAATGGGCTTGAGCGCCGCCATATCGCTGGATCCGGGGCGCATCCGCCGCAACGCCAGGCCGCCGGGGGTGAGGTAGCGCTCGTAGGGCACAATGTCTTCTCCGAAGGCCCGCTGGTACTCCTCGCTGTCGAGGATGGCATCCACCACCGCGTAGAACCCTTGCTTGGAGGCAATGTCGAACAGACGGTTGATCTCCTGCCGCCCGTAGGTGGGCCGGCCCAGCAGCTTGCGGTGGATAAACTCGATGGCTTTGCAAACATACAAGCTGGACCAGTACTTGTTGCGAAAGAGATCCGATTTGGCCAGTTGGCGCACAAACTCTTTGACGCTGATCTCGCCCGACTCCAGCTTGATCTCCCAGCGGGTTAGCCGTTGGCCTTCGTAGGGCACATAGCCATATAGCTGCTGGTAGCAGGCGCGGATCACCGCTTGTGTGGATCCCTCGCTGCCAACAATCCCCGCCCGTGCCCCCAACCGCCGACTGCGATCCCCAGGGGTTTGGGTGAGCTTGAAAACCTTGGGCCCCAAGCTGCCCGGATCCCCTGCCGCCCTGGGATTGGTGCGCTCGTTGGTGAGGGCAAAGCCGCGCCGGATGAGGATGCGCTTGACATCCTTGTTGAAGGGGGCGGGGCTGGCGTTGAGGGAACGGGTCTCCTTGGGGAAGATGGCGCCAAATTGGATCTCCAGCGGGTCGTTGCCGACGCCATAGGCATGCTGATCCGGCAAAGGGCGATTGTAGCGGGCAAAGAGGGTGATGAACTGGGGCACCTTGCGGCGGGGGGCAGCGTAGTTGTAAAGATCAAACTTGGCCCCCCAGTTGGCGCTGGTTTGGGCTTCCACCCCTAGCTTGCGCAGGTAGGGCACCGTCTCCTCGCCGAAGTAGTCGCCGTACTCGCGGCTATCCACCAGCGCATCCACCAGGCCGGCCAGACCCTTGCTGGAGATGATGGAGAAGTAGGTCTGCACTTCCTCGCGGGTTTCTGGGGCCCGTCCTAGGAAGTGGCGGAAGGCCAGCTCCACGACGCGGCTGTTGATGTAGGGCTCGTAAAACTGCTTGCGGTACAGTTCGGATTTGCCCAGGCGGCGGATGAACTCCTTCATGGAGATCTCGCCGTTTTTCACCTTCGATTCCAGGTCGGAAAGCTTGAGGCCGTAGGCACGGCGGATGTCTCGCTCGAACACCTGCCGGTAGGCGGCTTTGATCACGTCTTCTTTCTCGGCGTTGGACAGCCCCGGCTTCATGGCAAAAACGGGCACTTTTTCCGCCGCCAAGTTGTAAATCTGGGGGAGCTGTAGCCCCTGCAGGGGCAGGCCATCGGCGGTGCTGGCGTTGCGCTGCCGCAGCTTATCGGAGGGGGAAGGAGCGATGAACTCGCTCAGCAAGACATCGAAATATTGGTTGATGATGGCCACCGCCTCAGCATCTTTGCGGAAGTAGCCAGCGGCGGCCCGCTTCATTTCTTGAATGGCGACGATGGTGGCCTCGGCGGAGCAGGCGTTTTCGATGATCTCCCGCAGGCCACGGGTGTTGACGGCAATGATGCTGGGATCCCCGGCCACAAGAGCGTAGGTGACGTAGCGCAAGAACCAGCTCAGATCCCGCAGGGACTTGCGCATGTTGGCGGCGCCGTAGCGGGAGATGTTAATGGGGCGGAAGTTGGGGGGAATCTCCACGCCGCTGGCGCTGAAGAGGTTGCGGATGGCCTCGAGGAAGCCGCCGGTGGACTCCACGTAAAAGGCGGTGCCCAACTTAAAGGCTTCCTTCTCGTCCTGAGTGACTTCTGGCCGCTCCAGATAGGCCATGGGCGAGCCCCCCGTGAAGATGCGGTTGGCCGCCCGGCTGACGATGATTTCGGAGTTGGCCGCGATCACTTGGGCAATGTCCAGGCGCTTCAGGCCGCTGGAGAAAAAGTCCTCCAGGCGATCCAACTCGGTGCGTCCCAGATAGCGATCCTGCTGTTCTGCCTGGGAGATGGTCGATACGGGCACGGTTTGGTACAGACGGGGGCTGGAAACGACGGTGCCAGCGGATACGTTGATACCCATCGATCTCTTAAACTCCGTTTTATCGAAAAAATGGCCGACAAAGGCTGAGGACGGTGCCCTCCCATCGCGCAGCGGGCCATAGCCTTTGGGGTGAAGAGGCCGACCCACGCTCGAACCGATGTCTCTCCCTGAGCCGAGAAGGATTGATGCCGGAGGGAGAAGCCAAGCCTAGAATACTAGGGGGATGTGCCCAGAGTGGGGGGGTTGTTGCAGTTTGTAACACTGTTTCTCATCCACATAGACATGGCTCCCGACCCGGCTCTGCCCTCACATCCGTTGTTTTCCGTCTCCAGCCTTGAAGACTGGCAACAGGGGCGTTACGAGTGTCTTGTCCAAGCTTTGCAGCAGCAGCTCCAGCAGGGATCCCCCTCCTCAGAGCTGTATTGGGGGCTGGGAGCTGCCTATCTGCTGCTGGGGCGGGAGCTGGAGGCGCAGCTTGTGTGGCAAGAGGGCTTGGCAATGCAGACAGCCGGAGGTGTAGCCGAAGCCGAGGCTGTGCGTGGGTGGGCAAGGGAGCTGCAGGAGCTGGCAGAGGGGCTATGGGAAAAAGGCCATTGGCCGCAGGCGGCGGCTTTGTACCGACAGCTTGTGGAGCAGGGATCCCTTCCTCCCGATCTGGCGGCGCTGGCCGCCCATCGCGTTGGCCTAACCCAAGAGCGCAGCCGGCTGTGGAGCGCGGCAGCGGAGTGGTATGAGCGGGCTTGCCGGTGGGATCCAGCAGCGGCAGAAAGTTCTTGGCGCTGGGGCCTGGCGCTGCTCAAGTTGGGCCGGTTCCAGGAGGCCACCTCGGCCTTGGAGCAAGCCGTGCGGCTGCGGCCAGAGTGGGGGGATCCCTGGGTGCAGATGGGCTTGGCCTGGCTGGATCAAGGGGATCCGGCGCAGGCGGTGCGGTGTTTCCGGGAGGCGGAAGCGCGGGGCACGAAGACGGCAGAGCTCTACAGCTACTGGGCAGAGGCCCAGGTGCGGCTGGATGACCCGCAGGCTGCCTGGGAAAAGTTCCGGCAGGCGGTGGCGGCGGAGCGGGAGTGGCTGCAGGCGTGGTGCGAAGGCAGCGGCAGAGAAAGCCCGCTGCGGTCTGGACTGGAGCAGGCAGGCAGGGGAGAGGGGATCCCCCAGGACCTGGATTCGGCTTGGCGACGGCGCTGGGCTCCGGCAGGCTCTGTTGCCCAGGCCAGCCCCCTTGTAACCGACTCCTGGCCGCTGCCAGCCCAAGGCTACCTCACCACCCGGCAGTGGCATCAGGCCACAGGCGAAGGGGACTACCAAGCACTGGATCCAGGGGAGGTGCTCTGTCTGCAAGCGCCCCCTGTAGCTGATCCGGCCATTGGGCAAAAGCTGCGCCCGCAGCGGATCCCCCTGGCCGAGACTTTTGTGGCCCAGATCCCCCGCGGATCCGTCCATGTGGGCCACTATCCCCGCCACCTCTACGCCAGCTTTGCCAGTGCGGTGCTCACCCGCCGGGGAGAATTGCTGGCCGATGTCTCCCTCAGCTTGCCGCCACCGGAGTTTCTCGACTGGGACTGGGGGCCGGATCACCTGGAACACCACCCCATCTTGAGCTTACCCCACCTGCCGCCGCCGATCCCACTGGACGGCTCTGTCGCCCTCTTGCCGTTGGGAGCGGTCAATTACTTTCACTGGATGGTGGATGTTTTGCCTGCCCTTGATGTCCTGCAGCGGTCGGGCGCCCTCGGAAAAGACATCCCCATCTTGATCCACGGGTATCAAAGAAAACCCTTTCAGGTGCAGAGCTTGGCCGCTTTGGGGATCGCAGCCGAGCCCATCCTCAGCTTCGAGCAGGTGGGGGGATCCCATCTGCAAGCGCAGAACCTGATCGTGCCCTCAGCAGGGGCTCCGGCGGGGTGCTTGACGCCCAGGGGATTGGCGGTGCTGCGGCAACTGGCCCGGCCGAGCTTGTCCAGCGCTCCCTTGCTGCCGCGGCGGATCTACATCAGCCGTCGTGCTGCCCGCTGGCGGCGGGTGATCAACGAAGCGGAGGTGCTGGCGGCTTTGCGCCCCTGGGGATTTGTATCGGTGCAACTGGAAACCCTTTCTCTAGCGGAGCAAGTAGCGCTGATGCAAGGGGCCGAGGCGGTGATCGGGATCCATGGGGCGGGCCTGACCAACCTCGCCTTTTGTCAACCCGGCGCCACCGTCATCGAGATCCTGCCCCGCAACGCGGTGCTCCCCTACTTTTGGATCATCGCCCAGGTGGCAGGGCTCAATTATTTCCCTTTGCTGGCGCCGGTCTGCGATCCAGCTTTGGTGGCCCTTCTGGCCAGCCCCGATTTGGATCGAGAAGATGCCTGGGTGCGGATCCCGGACTTGCTCAAGGTGCTGGAACAGACAGAGCTCAATTGATGGTGGGAAAATGCCTTTTTTCGAATTTACGAGAGTTCTGCAAGCCTCGCATTCAAGATGGGATCGGAGGGACTCGAACCCTCACGTTCTTGAGGAACAACGGATTTTAAGTCCGTAGCGTCTACCATTCCGCCACGATCCCCTCTAGCGGCAACAGTACTCTAACAGACCACAGGCCAGCAGGATCAGCCTGTAGGATCCGGTGGTGACCTGATGGGGTTGGAGTCGGTCGGTCAACCAGCCAAACAAGGTAACGGGGGATCCTACTCTTCTCGTGGATGACGATGGCGCGGATGGCTTCGATTGCCACAGCCCCCATGGCCGGGACCCCCACCTCGGGCACGTCACCGCCTGGGATCCCCCCACCTACTCAGGAGAGGCGCTCAGGCGGTAGCCGCGGGGGGTGATCAGCCGGCTGCCGTAGCGAAAGGTCTGCGAGTTGCCGATCAAGACCAGGGTAAACATATCCACCTGCTCAGGATCCAACTCCCCCAGCGTGGTGAGGTGGATGACCTCGCCGGAACGATAGAGGTTGCGGGCCACCGCCACCGGGGTGTGGGCGGGGCGGGCGGCCAAAAAGATCTGCAGGGCTTTGAGGAAGGGATCCAACCGCTGCCGCGAGCGGGGATTGTACAGAGCCACCACAAAGTCGGCCTGGGCAGCCGCCTGCAGGCGTTGCTCGATGGCCGGCCAAGGGGTGAGCCGATCCGAGAGGGAAATGGCGCAAAAATCCTGCATGAGAGGGGCTCCCAGGCGGGCGGCAGCAGCCTGAAGGGCGGAGATCCCCGGCAGCACCTCCAGAGAGGGGCGGATCCCATCCCAGCTGCTGCGGGCCAAGTACTCCAGCACCAGCCCGGCCATGCCGTAGATCCCCGCATCTCCCGAAGAGATCACCGCCACCTGCAGCCCCTGCTGGGCCAGGGCAATGGCCCGCTGCGCCCGCTGCACCTCCTGGGTGATGGAAAAGGCTTCGCAAATCTGGCCCGGGTGTAAGAGGGGCGCCACCAAGTCCAGGTAGAGCTGGTAGCCGATCACCACGTCGGCTTGGGCCAGGGCCAGGCGGGCGGCCAAGGTCAATTGGGCGGGATCCCCGGGGCCGGTGCCAATCAGCCACAGGTGCCCGGCGCGAGGGGAATACTCCTGAGCAGCGCGGGCAATGGCCAGGGTACACGCTCCCTCGCTTTCTGAGGCAAAGACCTGCTTGGGGCAGAGAAGGGTGGCTCTCCCCTGGGCTGGATCCTCATCCCCCGACATGCGCTGGGCGGCCAAGAGGGCAGCCGCCTCCGCCACCGAAGGGGTGCCCACGGCCTGCCGCACCGCCTCCGAAGGGTGGGGAACTGGGATCCCCGCCAGGGCCGCGGCAGAGAAGAACTGGATGGGCCAACCGTGGGCCTGGGCCAACTCCAGCAGTCCCGCCTCATCCCGTTTCAACTCCAGGGTGGCCAAGCCGGCAACGGCCTCGAAGGCCAGCCCCTGGGCCTGCAGCAGGCGGCGCAGGGATCCCTCCAGCCAGGCGCGGCTGGTGCCCCGCTCGCAGCCCACACCCACCCACAGCACCCGTGGATGCCAGTGAACGGTGGGGAGCTTGTCCAGAGAAGTTGTAGATTCGCTGATCCGGATCTGGGCCACTGCTTGGTCGGGAGCGGTGAGGAAAAGAGAATGATCCGCTGGCCAGGCCCGCCGCCAGAGCTGCGTGCCACAGGTTTGCTCAACGGCCACCGGCTCTCCCCGCGCCAGAGCGGCTGCCACCCCGTTCCAATCGCCGGCGCCCCGCTGCCAACCGTAGGGATCCCCCAGCAAATCCAAAGGCGGGATCCCCAGCCCTTCCGAGGCAGAGGTGAGGATGGGCTCGGCTCCCAAGGCAGCCGCCACCCGCCGCGCCAGCGCCTCAGCTCCGCCCACATGGCCGCCACAGAGGCTAATGGCCCAGCGCCCAGCTTCGTCCACCACCACCACCGCCGGATCCCGGTATTTGTCTTGCAAGAGGGGGGCAATGAGCCGCACCACCGACCCAACTGGCAAGACAAAGATACAGCCCTGCACCTGCGGCCAGCTCTGGGCCACCGCTGCCGCCAGGGGATCCCCATAGGCTTGCCAGGGGGGTGGCAGCGGCTCTCGCTGGGGGTTGGCCTTGCTCCAGCAGATCCACTCCTCCGGCAGCAGCGACAGCAAAGGCTGGGCCAAGCGGCGACCGCGCGGGGTAGGGGCAAACAGGGCAAGCTTCATCAGCCTAGGGATCCTATACTGGACTACAGAGCCACCCGCAAATAGACGAGTGCCAATGCCAACCCCCCTTGGACTGATGCTGCCGCTGATCCCCCTGGAGGTTCTGCTCTCCACGAAGGGGCTGATGTTTTTGTTGCTATCGGCCTATGGCGGGGCCATGTGGACATTTTTAAGTGGCGCTCCCCGGGTGTACACCATCATCGTGCCCGATCTGGAGCAGGCAAGGGGCTTCTACGAAAAGGTTTTGAAGCTGCCGGAGGCGGAGCTGCCGCTGCAGTACTACTACGGCTATGAGCAAAGCATGGTCAGCTCCAGCCTGGGATCGCCCTATTTTCCGGGAGATATTGGCCTCAGCCCTCACTTCGATACCAGAACCCGTCCCACTTCTGGATCGACACAACCGGATACCCCTGGCCTCTGGTATCAGCTCTCCGACAATGTGCAATTGCACGTGATCCTCGGCTCCACGGATCCCTACGGCAGTCCCTCCAGGCCCCCCTCTGTGCCTGCCTACGGGGCGGCAGCCGGTCGCACTGGCGGCGTCCGCTATCGCCACACCACCTATGAACGGGAAGCCCTCAAAGCGCTCCTGAAGCGGATCAACAAGCAAGGGATCCGCAACAGCGTCCGCTCCGAAAAGCCTTTTGTCTTCTGGGTGCGCGATCATCAAGGGCAGATCATCGAATTTGCCGAAATAAAAGGATGAAGGGATCCCCTAAGATCGTTGAAGGAAGGGGAAGCAAAAAGTCGGCGAGGGGAGACGCCAACAGATGAAACGGATGCTGCTGCTGTTGCTGGGTTTGCTGTGGATCGGGATGTGGGGTGGACAGCCGGCCGTGGCTCTGTCGCGGGCCAAAGACAACCCCGTGGTGGGCATCCAATCCCCAGCCAAAGACTTCATCACCACCGAGTCGGGCCTGCAATACTACGACATTGCTCAAGGCAGTGGGCCTTCACCTCAACCGGGGCAAACGGTGGTGGTGAACTATGTGGGCAAGCTGCAGGATGGCACCGTCTTCGATAGCTCCTACAAGCGCAATCAACCTTTCATCTTTACCTACGGAGTAGGGCAGGTGATCCGCGGCTGGGAGGAAGGTCTGGCCACCATGCGGGTGGGTGGCAAGCGGTACTTGCGCATTCCGCCGGAGTTGGCCTACGGCAGCCGCGGCGCCGGCGGCGTGATCCCACCCAACGCCACCCTTGATTTTGAAGTGGAGCTCCTGGCCATCCAGTAGACTCTGGACATCCACACCTAAGCTTGACTGGGGGTGGGGAAAGTCAAGGCGGTGAGATTGCAGGGCGCTGCGGCAACTCCCTTCTGGGTAACAAACCTGTCTCCGTCTGTGGAGCCCAATTTTCCCCCTGAAGCTCCTAGCGCAGAAAAAGCTCGCCTGCGCCAGCACTTCCGCCAAGTGCGGCAGGAGCTGGAGCGATCCCTGATCGACCAGAAGATAGTGGCTCATCTGGCCTCTCACCCCCAGCTTTTGGCGGCCAGAACCATCTTGGCCTACGCGGCCTTCGGCTCCGAGGTGGATCTGGGATCCCTGTTCGCCCTTTTCCCTGAAAAGCGCTGGGGGATCCCTCGTTGCTTGCCGCAGCGGCAGTTGGGATGGCATCGCTACCACCCAGCCGAGCTTGTTCCCAACCGCTGGGGGCTGCCGGAGCCCTCTCCCACCAGTGAGGTTATCGACCCTGCCGAAGCCGAGTTGATCCTCGTGCCCGCCCTGGCCTGCGACCGCTGGGGGAGGCGTTTGGGCTATGGCGGCGGCTATTACGACCGCTTTTTGGCCTCGCTGCCGGATCCCGGTGTGCCCAAGTGGGGCATTGTCCCGCAGGCTTGCCTGCTGCGGCAGCCTCTGCCTCAGGATCCCTGGGATCAACGCCTGGACGGGATCCAAACCGAAGAGGGGTTTTACCCGGCGGGGGATCCCCTAGACTAAGGGAGATGGGCCTTGGAGGAAAAACATGAGCCAAGTTTGGAAGAAGGGGCTTCGCTCCCTCTGCTGGAGCCTGGGCTGGGCGGCTTTGGCGGCCCTCTTGCTGGGCTTTGGCGCCATCCCCCTACAATTGAAAGATCTGCACATCACCCCCTGCCCGGATACCCCCGAATACACCAACCTGGTCACCAGCAACGGCAACCCCATACCGGCCAGGTGCATGTTCATTGAAGGGACGGTGGTGAACCGCTCCAAAAACACCTTGGTCAATGCGGATGTCTTCGGTCGCCTTTACGATGCCAACGGCAATGAGGTTCTGCCGGAGCGCACCCGCGTGGGAGCCATCGAAGAGGTTCCCCCCGGCGAAAGCCCCTTCTCCATTCGCATCTCCGTGCCCGTGACCAGCCCGCTGCCCTTGACCCTGGAGCAATTCAAGGCCAGCGGCTTCAGCGGCACCGTGCGCCGTTGACATCCAGTTGATCCCTAGAAGAGTTGGCGGGTGAAGTCCACCTGGGCCGGGCGCCCCGGCAAATGGAGCTGGGCAACCACCGGCGGGGTTTGGGCGATCAGCCGTCCCCGACGGAAAACGTACAGGCAAGCCGGTTTCAGGCGAATGGCTTCGACGGCATCGGCAGCCTGGAGCACCACCAAATCGGCATAGCAGCCGGGTTCTAGTCCGTAGCCTTCTAACCCCAAAATGCGGGCCGGGTTTTCCGTAACGGCCAAGAAGCACTGGCGCATCTGCTCATAGCCGGTCAATTGGGCAGCGTGGATCCCCATGTGGGCCACCTCCAGCATGTTGCCGCTGCCCAGGGGATACCAGGGATCCATCACGCAGTCCTGGCCAAAAGCTACTGTCAGCCCGGCGGCCATCAGCTCCGGCACCCGCGTCAGCCCCCGCCGCTTGGGATAGGTATCGTGGCGGCCCTGCAGCACCAGGTTCACCAGCGGGTTGGCGATCACCCCCAGCTCTGCCTCGGCCATCAGGGAAATGAGTTTGCTCACGTAGGCGTTGTCCATTGAGTGCATTGAGGTGAGGTGGGAGGCGGCCACCCGCCCCTGCAAGCCCAGCCGCTGCGTCTCGTAGGCCAAGGTTTCCACGTGGCGGGAGAGGGGATCGTCTGTCTCGTCGCAGTGCAGATCCACCCGCAGACCCCGCGCCGCCGCAATCTCGCACAGGGCCCGCACCGAAGCTGCCCCTTCGGCCATCGTCCGCTCAAAGTGGGGGATCCCACCCACCACCTCTACCCCCCAATCCAGAGCCTTCTCCAAGAGCTGCACCGCCCCCGGCGAGCGGTAGTAGCCATCTTGGGGAAAGGCCACCAGTTGCAAATCCAGGTAGGGGGACACTTTTTGCTTGACCTCCAGCAAGGCCCGCACCGCCAACAGGTTGGGATCGCACACGTCCACATGGGCACGGATGGCCAGGATCCCGCGCGCCACCGCCCAGTCGCAATAGGTCAAGGCCCTCTCCATCACTGCCTCTGGCGTCAGCAGCGGCTTCAACTCCCCCCAAAGGGCGATCCCTTCTAGCAAGGTGCCCGATTGGTTGACGCGCGGGATCCCGTAGGTGAGGGTGGCATCCAGGTGAAAGTGGGCATCCACAAAGGGGGGCGACACCAAGCGGCCACTCACATCGATTTCCTGCAGGGCAGTGGCTTGTAAGTTGTTTTCCAGAGCAACAATGCGGCCCCCTTCAATGCCGATATCAACCCCCTTGCGGCCATCCGGCAAATTGGCCCGACGCAGAATGAGATCCATAGGTTATGGCTATTTCAACTTGGGATGAGCGACTAAAGTTGTTTCAAGGGC
>NZ_JANSJB010000040.1:12539-21037 GCF_047462355.1 Synechococcus sp. H55.9
CCCCCACTAAGGTAGGGGGATTTCCAGTCCTACCTATAGTGAGAGTGGCCGCCAACAAGCAATTCAAAAAGTAAGGCTCATGGCCTCAGCCCCAGCTCCGGCCCGCCAAAGCCCTGCAGAGGATGAGCATATTCTGAGCTGGTCAGACCCTTGGCCTGCACCAACACCCCAAAGCTCCCCAACCCCATCGGATCCAGGAGGGCGTGAAGAGCGTATCGTCGCTGCAACACCTGGCCCACATCCACAGCTTCGCCGTCAAGCGGGTCCTCAATTTGGCCGAGAGCGGCCAGCCGCTCGGTTAACCCCAGGTTCACCAAAAAGCTGCTCTGCCGGGTGAACCCCAGATACTTCAGCCCCAGCGATTCTCCCACCTGCTCTAGGGTCGTAAAGTCCACATGGGCCGTGAGATCCTGGGATCCCACCTGAACATAGGGATCCGTGTAGCTGCCGTGCCGTCGGTAGGCCAGGAGCGTGCCTTGAGCGCGCTGGGGGCTATAGTAGCGCTGGGCGGTGTGGCCGTAATCGACAGTCAGCACGTAGCCCCGCCGCAGCTTGCGGGCCAGGAGCTGCAACCACTCCAGGGCTTTCAAGTTCACCTCGGTTTGGTAACCGGACGGATAGGTTTCTATGGGGATCCCCAGACGGGCAAAATACTCTCCCAGCTCAGGAGTGGACAGATCCCCCAGCACCTCCCGGAAGTCGGCTGCGGCAGCATCGCCACAAGCGACGTAAATTTCCCGCAACGCTCCCTCTTGCACCTGCACCCGATGTACCGGAAAAGCATCCACCAGCTCATTCGAGAAAAAACAGCCGATGACCGAGTCATCCGGGATCTCATCCCAATCCAGCCAGCGCACCTTTTCCCCAAAAGGGGCCAGTCGCTCCTGCTGTAGCCGACGCAGATGGGCAGAACGCTCCAGGATCCCATATTCCAGCACCTGCCAAAAAAGGGGGTGAGCAGAGCGCACGTAGGTCAGCCAATCCTGGGCCAAACGGCCGCTGCCCGCCCCCATCTCGATCACCCTGAAGACAGAAGGGGATCCCAAAATATTCCAGAACTGGCGGATCTGCTCCGCCAACAGTTGGGCAAAATCTGCCGCCAGGTGAGGAGAGGTCAGGTAGTCGGTGCCAACCGGGGATCCCCGCTCGTAATAGCCCAGCCCCGGCTCGTAGAGAGCCCACTCCATAAACTGGGCAAAGGTCACCGGCCCCTGAGCGCGAATGCGGCTGCCGATCAACTCCTGCAACCTCTGTGTGGACCGAGGTAACAACCAAGGCAAACTCAGGTCGCGCCGGGGCTGCTCAGGAACGATCACAGGTGGGGGTTCCAAAGATCCAGACTCACTTGCTCAGAGGGCGACGCCAATTTTGGCGAAACTGACGGTTCGAGACCAACAGCAGCGGCCAGAGAGCCGATACCAGCCACTTTCCGGATCCCGAATAGACGCGATCCGCTTTGCGGGCCGAGTACCAGACTCCACCTGCATAAATTGCCAAGAGCAAAAAAGGCCACATCTCAACCCATCCTGTTAACGCTGCTCAGCGAGTGGGGATCTCCGATCAGTAGGCATCCTGCAGCTCATAAAAGTCAGGCGTGATGTAGTCTTTGCGCAGCGGCCAACCAATCCAGTCTTCCGGCATCAAGATCCGCTTCAAGTTCGGGTGTCCCTCAAAAACAATGCCATACATGTCGTAGGTTTCTCGTTCCTGCCAATCCGCCGACTTCCAGATCCAATACACGGAAGGCAGCCGCGGATCCTGGCGAGGCAACTTCACCTGTAGCCGCACCTCTTGCGGGCGGTCTGCCCCATCCGATAGCTTGATCAGATGGTAGAGGCTGACCAGTGGCTGACCTGCCCCCAAGTCGTACCCACACTGGCACTGCAAATAGTTGAAGCCGTAGGCATAGAGGGCGGTGCACACAGGCAGGAGAAAATCCCGCTCCACCTCCAACAGCTCCACCCCCGCCGCATCTTTCCCCAGGTACTGGTGGTCAAAACCGTTGTCGGCCAGAAACTGGGAGACCGGGCCGCGCTCCAACGTCGCTAACGGTTCCGCTTGCCTTTCCTGAGCTTTGTCCTCTGCCATCTTACATCCCTCCCCGCAAAGCTTTGAGCTGCTGTTCCGCCTGCTTGAAGTCGGCAGTCTGCAAGGCCGGCGGCACCGGCAAGCCGATGGCAGCCGCCAGTTCCGGCGGAGGAGCTTGGCGGGTCTCGCTCTCCAGATACTTGCCAGTGATGATCTCCGGCACCGGCTTGAGGTTGTGCTTGACCGTGTAGTAGCGGTGAGTTTGTTGCAGGCGGCCCCGCTCCCGCATGTCTTCAGCGGCGATCTTCTTGCGCAGCTTGACAATGGCATCCATGATCGCCTCCGGGCGCGGCGGGCAGCCGGGAATGTACACGTCCACGGGGATTAGCTTGTCCACCCCTCGCACTGCCGTGTAGGAATCGGAGCTAAACATGCCGCCACTGATGGTGCAGGCCCCCATGGCGATCACGTACTTCGGCTCAGCCATTTGCTGGTAGAGCTTGACCAGCGCCGGGGCCATTTTCATAGTGACCGTGCCCGCCGTGATGATCAAATCAGCCGTGCGCGGTGAAGACCGGGGCAACAGGCCAAAGCGGTCGAAATCAAAGCGGGATCCCAGCATGGCGGCAAACTCGATGAAGCAGCAGGCGGTGCCATAGAGCAGGGGCCAGAGGCTGGACATCTTGGCCCAGTTGTACAGGTCGTTCACCGTCGTCAGAACGACATTGTTGGAGAGGTCGGTGGTAACCTGGGGGGCGGCCCCTGGAAACAGAACCTGCGGTTTCTCAGACGTCATGACCATTCCAATGCTCCTTTTCTCCAGGCGTACACAAGACCCACCACAAGGATGGCGATGAAAATCAGGGCCTCCACAAAGGCCAGCAACCCCAAGCGGTGAAACGCCACCGCCCAGGGATAGAGGAATACGGTCTCTACGTCGAAAATGACGAAGACCAAAGCAAACATGTAGTAACGGATGTTGAACTGGATCCAGGCTTGCCCAAACGGCTCCATGCCCGACTCATAGGTGCTGCGGCGTAGGGATCCCCGCCGCTTGGGAGCCAAGAGCGCAGAGGCCCCCAGCGCTAAAATCGGCAGCAGAGCGCAGACGATCAGGAAAACCAGCAGATACTCGTAGCCGGACAGAACAAACACAACCTCAGACCGCCTCAGTTGCTCAACATTTAGATACGTTTTCAGTATAGAGCCAGTCTGGGATTCCCCTGCGCCCTCGAATCTTCATTCTAATCATCAGTTCTGGTGATGATCACGATTGCCGGGAGCGGCGTTTTTCCAGCCAAGCCCACACTCCGCTCACCACCGCTCCGGCCATCAGGATCCCCAAAGCCGGCTGAAACAAAGGCAGCCACAGCCGCACCCAAAGCTTGTAGCCCAGTGGGATCCCGACAAAAGCCCCCGTCACCGAAAAGACAAACCAGACAAACCCGGCGAACACCAGAAAGACAATGGCAATCAGGAAGTTATCCAGCCAGCGCTTGAGGTCAGAGGAAGTCATGGAGATTAAGGCAGAACAGCTTGAAGTCAACCCAGAAGCAATATCTGAACCGAACTTTTTGGCTATCCAACGCTGGGCCAGCTCGGCTCTCGCCTGCCGTGAGCAGGCTCCAAAACCACACTAACGCCAGTGCAGTTCTCCTGCCAGCCTACCGACAGCATTTGAGAGTTGCGATTCCCTTGGTCAGCTCAGGTGGGAGATTGTCCCCCAATCGGCTGTACCGGCTGTTGACTTGTCAAGATATAGTGGTGAAAATCTGCTTATACACAATCTGTAGCGCTAAGCCGATGTCCATCTTCTCGAGCTCCTCTTTTGCAGACCGCTTACGACAGGTGATCGGCGACGAGGCCATTTATGCGTTTGGGCGACGGGCCGGCATTAGCGATACGGCCTTGCGCAGCTACCTGAAGGGATCCGTGCCCGGCATTGACAAGGCGGTGAAAATTGCCCAGGTGGGCCAAGTCAGCCTCAATTGGCTGATCACAGGGGAGGGATCCCCACGCTTGGATTCCGACTCGAAGGCAGAGTATGTGTATGTACCTTTTGTCGATGTGGCCGTCTCTGCGGGAGCGGGGGTGTTGGTGCGGGAAGAAGCGATCGCCGCGGTGATGGCTTTCGAGCGAAACTGGCTGCGGGCCCATTTGAAGGGAAACCCTGCCAAGCTGAGCCTGATTCGGGTGCAGGGGGATAGCATGGCTCCCACCTTGGAGGATGGCGACTGGATCTTTGTGGAGCGGCAGGAGGGTGGGGATCTGAGCTGTGAAGGCATTTATGTCTTTCAGATGGATGGGGATCTGTTGGTCAAACGACTGCAGCGCCTGCCCGGATCCCAGGTGAAGGTGATCAGCGACAATCCCCGTTTTCCTCCCTTTGTGGCGGATCCCGCCAACGGATTGACCATCATAGGGCGGTATCGAGGCCGCCTTAGTTTTGATTAGCCCTTTGAACGATGGCGGGAAGTGGCAGCTTGACCGACCGAGAATCCCCTCGGCGAGCTCCGGTCGCCGGCTAGGATCGCTTTCTAGAGTTGAGTGGAGTTCCCACTCCTTGCCTGCGTCCATTTAGCCGGAGGTTTGCCCAGGATGCCTCGCTCGTCCCAGCGCTCAACGGTTGCTCTCAATTTCCTCAGTGGGATCCTCTTGGTCAGCAGCGGGATCTGGCTGGGGATGGAGCTTCCCCAGCAGGCTCAACCTCAGCCCCAACCGGAGACCAACCTCTCTGCCGGTCAACCGGCTCCGCCTACACCAGCGATCTTGCCCACCCTGGCCCCACCCCAGGCCAATCCGCCGCTGGCCAGCCCAACGGCCAATGCAGATCCAAATGCAGATCCAGAGGAACGTCAGGCGAGCCCCACAGATCTGGAAACGGAGATTCGGGAAATCCGCCAGCAGGTGATCCAGCTCTTGATAAAAATTGAGGAACTGGAGTCGCGGCTGCAGCGGCTGCGTTCTCAAACAGCCCCTGAGCCCGTCAGGGAATCTTCCACCGCCGCCGAGATCGCTCCAGGGGAAGCCAGCGTTCCCGCCCCGACCCCAACGCCGACTCCCACCTCTTTTCAGGTGGGAACCCAAACCATCAGCCTGCCGGGGGATTTGCTGTTCGATTTTGACAAGGCCGAGATTCGACCTGAGGCGACCTCGCTGCTGGCCCAGGTGGCGAAATCCTTGGAAGCCATGCCCGGCGCCCGCGTTCAAGTGAACGGTCACACCGACAACATTGGATCCCTAAACTACAACCTGGCTCTTTCCCTGCGCCGCGCCAACGCGGTTAAAGACTATTTGATGAAACTCTTGCCGGAAGGCCATCCCATCAGTTGGACAACCTCTGGCTTTGGCCCTACCTTGCCAGTGGCCGATAACGACACAGAAGCCGGACGGCAGCGGAACCGCCGTGTGGATTTGATCATCGCTCCCTAGCTTCCCCCCCAAAATGGGGGATGACATATTCTGGCAGGGCTTTGGTCTAGAATCTGGTAGGGCCAAATGGCTTCAGGTTCAATCCCTATCGTTGGGGTTCGGTTTTGAACGCAGCAGGGATCCCTTCGGGTGAGAAGCAGACATTTGCGCTGAGGGTTGAGACAACTCTCGACGCTCTTGGCCAAGTTTTAACCTGGTTTGAATCTTTTCGAAATGCCGGCATCCCGGATCCCATTTGGACGGAATGTCAGTTGGTTTTGGCGGAGGGGTTTACCAACGCCGTTCGCCACGCCCACCGCGCCCTGCCTCCCAGTACGCCCATTGATATTGAGCTGATCCTGATGCCGCAAGAGCTGGAGTTGCGCATTTGGGATCAGGGGCAGGAGTTTGACCTGGAGGGAGCTTTCCGGCACCTGGTGGCCAACCCCGATCCCGAATCCGAGGGGGGACGCGGCATTTGGCTGATGAAGGCTCTCTCCACCCACCTGAGCTATACTCGTCAGGCGGATGGGCGCAACTGCCTGTTGATCGGCAAGCGCTTCGACGATCTAGCTCAAGTCTATCGGTGCCAGGCCTAGGTGAGCAGGCCGCCGCTTAACTTGCGAATGGCCGAGCTGGCCACATCGCTGTAGCGCAGTTCACCGGCCAGGATCTGGCCCATACGCCGAGTGGCTCCTGGTCGTTTGACGCCCACCTTGTAGCCCACGCCTGGAAAGCGGTAGAACAAGGCCGCAATCCGTTTAGCCCAGCGCATCTCTGAGCCCCATTCCTGTTGCACGCGGGCCGAGTAGTTCGCCAGAGCCTCTGTGTTCCCCGCCAGGGCTTGGTCGATGGCCTCTGCCGCCAACATGCCGGTGAGGAGGGAAGGGCGGATCCCCTCGGCGGTAAACGGATCGACGACGCAGGCGGCATCCCCCACCAAGAGGGCATTTTGGCTGTGGAGCGGTTGCTCTTCATCCCAGAGGCAGATGGGATGGCCGAACTGCTTGACCGATTTCAAGTCTACGCCGAAGCTTTGGGCATATTGGGCGGCAATTTCCCGCAGGTTTTGTTTTTCTCCACCGCGAAAGGTGCCGGCCCCGATCGAGTAGCCATCGGCCTTGGGGAAGTTCCAAAGGTAGCCATTGCTCACGGCGCCGAAGTCGAAATGGGCGGCTGCAGTTGGCGGTTGCCCAACGGGCACCTCTGCTTCCAGGGCGGCGGCTAGACGACGGCGGCGTTCTTGAAAGCCCAGCCACTTGGCCATCGAGCCTTTTGCCCCATCGGCTGCGATCACATACCGACCCCAGACAGGGCCGGTGCTTGTCATCACTTGCCAGCGGTCGCTTTGCCACTCGAGGCCGGAGACGGGGCATGTTGCCTGGAGCGCTGCCCCTTGCTTTTGCGCCTGCTGAATCAAGTAGTGGTCGAAAACATCCCGCCGCACCATCCAAACGGGTTCTTGCAGATCCAGGTCGGCCACCACCGGATCCCCGCCGCGCCAGGTGTAGCGAATTTGCCGGATCTTCAGGGAAATGGCGGGGCTGAAGTCGAAGTCGAACCAAGCTGCCACCATGGGAGAGACCCCGCCCCCACAGGGTTTGTAGCGGGGCAAGGGATCTTTTTCCAAGACCAGCACCGAGCGCCCCCGCTTGGCCAGATGGTAGGCAGCAGAGCCGCCGGCGGGGCCAGCACCGACAATGACACAGTCGTAAAGCTGCGACATAACCTGCGATTCCCCAGCTCCCATGTCCTGGGCTTTGTTTATCGGCTTCTAGACTATTATGGCGGCAGCAAATCTACCCGCCTGTTTTTGGGAAGCCCATGCGAATTCGATGGCAACGGCTTGCCAACTTGCCCTTGACTTGCTGCTATGCCGCCTTCAAACCCTCTAGCTCGCTTGATCTCGTTGGATGAGGAAACCCCATGCACGACCTGGACAGTTTGCCAGAACCGGTAGCCGACGCCCTAATCAAAAGCCTGCTCACGGATGTGGAACGGCTGATCAACCAGCACGGCCTGTCAGAGGTTCTGGTGGGGTTGGCCATGTATTGCAATGTGCAGTTCAAGGCCAAGTTCAATAAACCCAACCGCACCGAAAAGGATGAGGAGCTGGGATTTTATTTCCGCGACGCTGCCAAAGCCCTAGAGGTGGCGGCCAGCCTCACCTACCGCACCATCGATCGCTCCCGGCCCAGCCAGCCCAACGCTTAGAGAGTAGGGATCCCGCCCTCACCCCTCTCCCAGCCCTCACCCCCAGCCCCTCTCCCTGAAGGAGAGGGGAGGTGGCGAGTGCTCTGGGGTTTGGGGTGGCAAGGGATCCCCCTGGGTTCTTATGCTGGTGGGCGACAGTTGCAGTGAGGCCGAGCGTGAGAGTTGTCTGGGAACGCAGCATTTACGGGGGCAATGGCCGCGTGCCCTGCATTATCTGCGGCGGATGGGCCACCCCGATCCAGAAAAAGGGGCAGCAGGTGCTGCTGGCGGTGGTCTACAACGACCGGGGCCAAATCTATGGCGAGATCTGCCGCAGTTGCCTCAGCCTGGGGGCCAAGGGCATCAAAGAGTATCTACGGGAGCGGATTGCCCGCCTGCGTAGACAACTGCAAGACCTGGAGGAGCTGGAGCGGGGAGAGGTGCAACTGCCCACCTTGGAGCAGGAGCTGAGCGCTTACCTGGATTGAGGACTACCCTTTCTGCCGCTCAACCTCGAAATCCCGTTTGGTATGTCGCGGGATCAACTCCAGCCGATCAATGTCGTCTCGCCAACTAGGGGGAACTCTGCGAAAACACAGGCCAAACAGCTCGTGGGCTAAGGCAATCCGTTCTTTGTCAATATGCAGGTAAGCCTTGCCGAATAACCCGTCTACCATCCACAGCTCTATCGCCCAAAGGAGCGGTATGAGCAGGTTAAGCAGCAGATTCATCCTCAGTCTCATCCCCAAGCCCTCTCCCTTGCCGCAGCCGGCTGTGACCTCTGCTGCTTGGCTTGCTCTCTTGAGTGCCGGCTTGAGTGGGGCTGCTCTCTGTTTGGCAAGTTTGGCCCCTTGGAATGCCCTCAG
>NZ_JANSJB010000041.1:0-1798 GCF_047462355.1 Synechococcus sp. H55.9
CTGTCGCGCTTGAGCCAGTCATCGACGATGTCGAACCATCCTCGCTCCTGGCGTACGCGCCCTACCGCGATGGTCATCTCAACTTCTCCCAAAAAAGATCTAAATGAATGAGAACGCTAATGAAACTACAAAGTTTGCTTCCTTGAAGCAAGAGAAGAGCCTAGGTATAAAGACTCAACTCGCGGGTCTTTTGCCTCACCTTCTTTTAACGGCTCTTTGGCCAGAGCTACTCAGGAGCTCTTACAAGTAGGACTCCCAGTGCTCCAAGACCCTGTCCAGAACCGTTTCCAGTACTCAACAACGGCCCAATGAGCCATCTGAGAGCTACCGGACAAGCTTTACGGCTGTAGGCATTACAATCTAGCCTATGCCGGTAAAGACTTGTAAATTGCTTTCATTATAGAGGCGGGTGACGCGCCTCCATCAAGTCCGAGGTGGCCGGGATCTTCACAGACTGTAATCTTTGCGGTTTTTCTCTCCTGAGATATTGAGCGTGAGGGGCCGCCTCACCCCGGGGAAGGCCGAAGGCCCAAGATCCGATATCCTTAAAGGGCGAGGCAATCCACCTGAGAGGAATCTATGGCTAGTGAGATCTTCACCATTGCTGGGCTCTCCATTGTCCTGACCCTAGTGGGCGTGGCGCTCGGATACGGGATCCTGCGCGTCACCCAGGGCGGGGCCGAGTAGGGATTTCCTCGCTTGGTGAAACATGAAAATCGGCATCGTTGGCGCCGGGGCAGTCGGGGGGCATTTGGCCGTCCGCCTGGCCCGAGCCGGTTTTCCAGTGAGTGTGGTGGCACGGGGATCCCACTTGCAGGCCATCCGCAGCCAAGGATTGAAGCTGATCCGGCAGGGGGATCCTTCCCAGGCTTGGGTGGAGCGGCTGACAGCCAGCGACGACTTGGCTGAGCTGGGGCGGCAAGATGTGGTGATCGTTGCTGTCAAGGCCTACAGCTTGCCCCTGCTTGCCCCACAGTTGGGATCCCTGTGTGGCCCGGACACCCCCGTTGTGGTTGTTCAGAATGGCGTTCCCTGGTGGTACTTTTACCGGCATGGCGGCGAGTTTGAGGGGCGCTCCTTGACTTCGGTGGATCCGGGCGGGGTGATCGCCGCCCATCTGCCGATCGAGCGGGTGATCGGCTGTGTCGTGTACATCGCCGTGCAGTTGGCAGAGCCGGGGGTAGTTTTGCACACCGGCGGCGGGCGCTATATTCTGGGGGAGCCAGATGGATCGTTGTCGGAGCGGCTGCGCTCTCTGGCGGCCATCTTTGAGCAGGCGCAGCTTGCTGTAACCCTCACCTCACAAATTCGGGTCGAGATCTGGCAAAAACTGTGGGGCAACGCCGCTTTCAACCCCATCAGCGCCCTCACCCGCGCGGCCCAAGACGAAATTGCCCAGTACCCGCCCACCCATGCGTTGGTTGAGTCGGTGATGCAGGAAACCGAGGCTGTGGCCCAAGCGCTGGGGATCCGGCTGCCGGTCTCTCTGGAAGAACGGCTCAAGGATGCAGCCCGCGTGGGATCCCATCGCACCTCGATGCTGCAGGATATTGAGCGGGGGCGACCGACGGAGATCGAGAGCATTGTCGGCGCCATCGCGGAGCTGGGGCGTTGGGCAGGGATCCCGACTCCCCATTTGGATACACTCTATGCTTGCGTTAAGCTGCTGGAGCGCTCGCTTCAGGCGGGGAAAGCGGCCCGTTCCCAGCCGCAGATCCCCCAGTAGCCCCTCAACTCTTGCGGACTATGCTGGAAAACGCCATTGTGCTCATCACCGGTGCCAGCAGCGGCATCGGGG
>NZ_JANSJB010000041.1:1898-8943 GCF_047462355.1 Synechococcus sp. H55.9
AGTAGCCCCTCAACTCTTGCGGACTATGCTGGAAAACGCCATTGTGCTCATCACCGGTGCCAGCAGCGGCATCGGGGCAGCCTGTGCCACGCTTTTTGCCCGTTCTGGGGCCAAGCTGATCCTGGTGGCCCGCCGTCAGGAGCGTCTGCAGGAGCTGGCTATGGAGTTGCAGCAGGCTTACGGCGCTTCCTCATACTTGCTGACTTTGGATGTGCGGGACAGGGCAGCCGTACAACAGGCGCTCCAGTCTTTGCCGCCGGTCTGGGCTGAGATCGACATCTTGATCAACAACGCCGGCCTCAGTCGCGGCTTGGACAAGCTCCACACCGGTGCTCTGCAAGATTGGGAGGAGATGATCGATACCAACATCAAGGGCTTGCTGTATGTTACCCGCGCCGTCTTGCCCGGCATGGTGGAGCGGGGCCGCGGCCATGTGGTGAACATCGGCTCCATTGCCGGTCGGCAGACCTATCCCGGCGGCGCCGTCTATTGTGCTTCCAAAGCCGCCGTGCGGGCCATCTCCGAGGGCCTGAAGCTGGATCTGCTGGGCACCCCCATTCGCGTCACCGAGATCCAGCCCGGCTTGGTGGAAACCGAGTTCAGCCAGGTGCGCTTCCACGGCGATCGCGAGCGGGCGGCAGCAGTCTATCGGGGCCTCACCCCCCTGACGGCGATGGATGTGGCCGAGGTGGTGCTGTTTGCCGTTACCCGTCCCCCCCACGTCAACCTCAGTGAGGTCTTGCTGGTGCCCACCGACCAGGCCAGCACGACAATGGTGCATCGCCGATAAGGATGCGAAGATCCCGATCCCTTCGCTTGTTCGGTATTCACCCCCCCATCCCTGGGCGACAATGGCGGCAAAGGGGGTGGGCCCATGGGAGTGGAAAGCGGGATCCTCATTGGGTTGGGCATCGGCCTACTCGGCACGCTGATTTTGCTCTGGCAGAGTCGGCGCCGCTTCGGCCGCCAATTGCAACAGTTGGGATCCCTGCTGCACGTGCCCCTGCCTCTGAGTTCGCCAGAACAGATGCTCAGCCGGCTCAGCCGCCACCTGCGCCAACAAGAACTGGAGTGGGCCAGCCAAAAACGACACCTGCAAGACTGGCAGTATCTCAGCCACCACCTGCCCTGGGGATACCTGCGGGTGGACGAGAACAACGTGGTCCTGGAGTGTAACCCTGCCGCTCAACGCCTGCTGCACATTGGCCAGTGGCAGCCGGGCGTCAAGCTCCTGCTGGAGTGGGTGCGCTCCTATGAGTTGGATCAGCTCATCGAAGCCACCCGCCGCCAGGGGGCCAACACGCCCATCCAGAGCCGCGAATGGATCTTCTACCCTTCCGGCGGCGAGAATAAACCGGTTCCGCTGCGGGCTTGGGGGCTGCCACTGCCGCAGGGGCAGGTTGCCATCTTTTTGGAAGACCGGCTGGAAGCTACCCTGCTAGCCCAACAACGGGATCGCTGGGCCTCGGATGTGGCCCACGAGCTGAAAACCCCCCTCACCTCGATTCGTCTGCTGGCCGAAACTTTACAAAGCCGGGTCGACACCGCGCAAGCGGTTTGGGTGGAACGATTGCTGAACGAGACGCTGCGCCTCAGCCAGTTGGTACAAGACTTGTTGGAACTGAGCGCCCTTAACTTGGGGGCCGGATCCCGCTCCCAATGGCGCTGGGTGGATCTGGCAGCCTTAGTGCGCGAAGCCTGGCAGAGCTTAGAACCGCTGGCCAAGCCCCGTCACCAGGAACTGCACCTGAGCAGCCCCTCCCAGCTCTATCTCTGGGGAGATGAACAGCGCCTCTACCGCCTCATCCTCAACCTCTTGGACAACGCCGTCAAATATGGCGCGCCCGACTCCCCTGTCCACGTGCTGCTCTTGGAACAGGGATCCCAGGTGCGGCTGGAGGTGTACGACCACGGCCCTGGCCTGCCAGAGGATCAATTTGAGCTGGTCTTTCAACCCTTTTACCGCACCGATGCGGCGCGGGCCCGCAGCAAAGGCGGCACCGGCCTGGGGCTGGCGATCGTGCGGCAAATTGTGGAACTTCACGGCGGCACAATCCGCCTGCGCAATCACCCACAAGCAGGTGGGCTGTGGGTGCAGGTGGAACTGCCCCGGAAACGCGCCGATGCCCTGTGAAAGCTGCCCAGAAGCGCTCCCGTCAACATCGCCAAACCCTTCGGCCTGAGAATTGCCGCAGATTTTCCTGCGGCGGGACTATCCATCTTGGAGGGGATCCCCTACAATTGGGGTAGGTAATCTTTACAGTTCATCCTACAGGCATTCGGAATGGGCGCCGACTATCATTCCGCTGATTTGTTGTCGGAGCGGGAACTGCAGGTCATCGAGTTGATTGCTGCAGGGCTGACCAATCAGGACATTGCGGAGCGCTTAGAGATTAGCAAACGTACCGTTGACAATCACATCAGCAACATTTTGAGTAAAACCCGAACTGCAAATCGGGTGGCTTTGGTACGCTGGGCTCTGCAATGGGGAAAGATTTGCCTGGACCAGGTCAATTGCTGCACCCTAGTGGATGACAAAATTGCCTAGCCCCATCTTGCTTTACCAGTAGCCAGATGCCCAACGTAGAGTCTTAATCAGGGGATTTTTTTGCGTTTTGCACCGCGATTGCTTCTGGGAGCGGGGGTGAGGGGAAGAAAGAGGCTGCCGAGAGCCCTTGGGAAGTCTTCCAGTTTGGCTAGAGGTAGCTACATTTTGAGTTGTGTAGGTTGAGTTGTCATCCGTGAGCATCCCTGAGCTGAAACGTTACGCTGTTCGCTACGATTCCATGCCCCTGATGGTTTATCGGGAAGTGGCTGCCCATTTGGCCTGTGTTTCAGGGGTAGAAACGGAGCTGGAGTGGAAAAAAGACTCCAGCTTTCGCTACCAAGACAGCCAAGTAGAGGCGTTGCATATTTGTCAAAAACCCGGTGCCGACCCAGAGCAAATTAAGCGCATTCTCGACCACTACGGAACGTGGCAGTATAGCCCCTTAGAAGAATAGCCCTTTCTGCAATTAAATAAAAAAGGGAGCCCCAGGGGTGGGGATCCCTTGACGATTCCTCTGCAAGTTCTGGGACAGAAGCCGTTCAGCCAGTAGCCTGGCTTTGGTCAGACAGATGCAATCTACGGGCCAAACCCAGTCTTGCCAGCACCCAAATGGCCCAGTAGGTCATGTCGATCTCCCACCAACGCAAGCCTGCTTTCACGCGCTTCGGGTCGGCGTGATGGTTGTTGTGCCAGCCTTCACCATAGGTTAAGATGGCCGCCCACCAAAGGTTACGGGCATTGTCGTCGCTCTCGAAAGTTCGGTAACCCCAGAGGTGGCTGGCAGAGTTGATCAACCAGGTGCAGTGCAGCAGCAACACCGTCCGCACAAAGATGCCATAGATGACGAACGACCAACCCCCCAGCAAGTAGAGCACGGCAGCCAGCGGCAATTGCAGCAGCAGCCCATACTTGTCCAGCCAACGATAAAAAGGATCCCGAGCCAAATCCGGCGCAAAAGCAGAATACTTCTCACGGTTAAAAAACTCTTCCCGTTGGTAAATGAGCCAGAGCATGTGGCTCCACCAAAAGCCTTTGCGAGCAGAGTAGGGATCTCGCTCTTCGTCTTCAGTAAAAGCGTGATGCTGACGATGGCCGCCCACCCAGAAAATCGGCCCCCCTTGGATGGCGAGAGCGCCGAAGGTAGCAAAGACATATTCCAGCCACTTGGGCACTTGGAAACTGCGATGGCTAAGAAGACGATGATACCCTAGGCAGATGCCCAAGCTGCCGAAGCACCAGTGAAGCAATAGAGCCACTCCCAGGGCCGGCCAGGAAAAGTAAAAAATGCCGCCCACCAAAGCGAGGGCGTGAAAAACAATGAAAAAGAGAACAAATTCCCAGGCAAACCGGAAAGACTTTTGGGGCTCAGGCTGAGTGAGCGAAGCAGAACGGTCAGGATTATCCAGCGATTGGGAAGGAAGGGAAACGGCCATGAACCAGCAAAACCTCAGAAAAAGAGAAAGGGCAGCGCAGAATCAAATACCTCCTCACAAAGTTGCTTCTCATGCAAAGGCCACCGAATCCCTGACTCAGCTCACAAGGAGCTCACAACCCTGAAAGGCAAACCGGGATCCCTGAAGGCCCGCCCAAGCAAGCCCCAGCAGTGAAAGCGGCTACAAGAGAGCAGAAAAGCAGCAGGTTTGATCTCGCCTGAGGCTAAGCTTAACGATATTTCACCTCGAATGCAAGCGCTACTTGCAGGCTGCTGCCGTTCTCTAGGGTTTTCTCCTAACTCCTTACCCCATCACCCACCATGGCACGTTCTTCCTCTCGGCAAAGGCTGCTAGACGCGGCTCGGGAGCTGTTTGTTCGTCAGGGCATTACCCAGACCACCACCCGTCAAATCGCAGACCTAGCCGGCGTTAATGAAGTCACCCTATTTCGGCACTTTGGCAGCAAGCAGGGGCTGCTCTTGGCCGTGTTTGGTGAGCTGGGGGTCTTTTCCGGCATTGCCGATCTTCCTCTCCAGGGGGATCCCGCCTCATTCCAAGGCTCTGGGCTGCAGGCCATTCTGCTGCGCTATGTCCACACCTGTTTTCGGGCGCTGGCCGATAATCCTGAGCTGGTGCGCTCTTTGGTTGGAGAAGCAGGCTTTTATTCCGAGGAGCATCGCCGCGCTCTGAGGCTCGGCTTTTCTCAGGCGCAGGAACAGCTAACACAATACTTGCAACAGTTCCCCGGCTCTGAGTTCCAATCGGTCGAGCCCGAGCGCCTTCACCGAGCCGCTGGGGTTTTACACCTGATGATTTTGGGGGCAGCCGTGTTGGCCGTCACCGCCGGCCTGCCCTCGAGCGGCGAGGAGAAGTTGTCCCATGGCCGCTCATCAAACGCTGAAAGCGAACCAATCCCAGACCTACTCCAAGCCTGCGTAGAGCTGTGGATGGCAGGCTTGACCGACGTGAAAAAGGCAGAGAGCTAGCCTCCTCTCATGCGGCTTTAGGACTCCGTCCTGCTATCGCGAGTGGCGGGACGAAAACAGGCGATGGGCACCAAAAAGAGGGGAAAAGAGAGGAGGTTGTAAGCCGGGTTCTGTAGTGGGGCGTTCTTTCAAAACTTTCAAGAACTAACCCGCACTGGCGATCATCCATCTGGGAGTGATGTTGCCATCACCCTCTAGCGGCTCACCACCATCGAGAGCACCCTTCCCCAGCGTCTACTGGGTACCGTGATCTCGATGCAGCCGACAGGGGCGAAGAACAGCCATGATCCTGCGGCTGCGGCCTTGCTTTCCACCGGGGTTTACCGAGCCAACGCCTCTCGACGTTGCTGGTGGGCTCTTACCCCACCTTTGCACCCTTACCTGTGCTGGGATCCCAGCCATCGGCGGTATGTTTCTGTGGCACTGTCCTCGCGGTTACCCGCACTGGGAGTTTCCCCAGCGGTGTGTTCTTCTGAAAGCCCGGACTTTCCTCATCCCGCTGTCTGGTGGCGACAGCAAAGACGCGATCGCCTGCCCCTCCTCTCTCTTCACCTCGATCCTACTGCATTTCCCAAACCCGGAGATCACCTCCATCACCACAGCCGCCGCGCTTTCGGTGCCATGCCAAACAAGCAGATTGAGGATCTGGATGGCAGCAGCTCTCATACCTGAGGTAACACAGCGGCAGAGCGAGCAAGCTCTGTAAAAGAACTCCCCTCTCCCTTGGGGAGAGGGGCTGGGGGTGAGGGGGGTGGAGAGCCTTAGTAGCGATGCACCAGCCTGTTGAGGGGCTTGAAGATATCTGCCTCAAATTTCTTGCCCTTGAGCATGCGGTTCCAGTACAGCCAGGGCAACAGGTGCACCTTGGCCAGGTACATGGAGTAGCGCTCTCGTGTTGGATCCAGGGGGAAAGAGGGAGCTAGCTTTGCGTCATAGGCAAACTCCGCCATGATCAGGGAGTTGTAGCCGGTGATCAGGGGGCAGCAGGTGTAGCCGTCGTAGCGGGCCGGCAGCGGCTTGGACTGCATGGCCGCCAAGAGGTTTTCCGCCAGCACCGGCGCCTGCTTGCGGGCTGCGGCTGCCGTCTTGGAAGTCGGCAGGGAAGAGGCATCCCCCAAAGAGAATACGTTGGGGTAGCGGGGGTGTTGCAGCGTCCACTTGTCCACCTCCACCCAGCCACCAGGTCCCGCGAGGGGGCTGCGCTTGACAAAGTCCGGGGCGCTCATGGGCGGAGCCACGTGGATCATGTCGTAGTGCAGGCTTACCTCCTCTTTGCCATTGTCGGTGGTGACTTCAAAGATGGCCTCCTGCGTCTCGGGCCGGATGGCCTTGAGGTTGTGCCTGAACTTTACCTGGATCCCGCGGCGCTCCACCACTTTCTCCAGGGCGGCGCTGTATTCCGGCACCGCGAAGAGGGTGGGAGTGGCAGTACAAAAGATAACTTTGGTGTTGACCCCAACGCCGCTTTTGCTCTTAAAGACGTCGTCGGCCATGTACATGATTTTCTGGGGCGCGCCGCCGCACTTGATGGGAGTGGCGGGGTAGGTGAAGATGGCCGTGCCCCCCTGGAAGTTGCGGATGGTCTCCCAGGTGTAGGGGGCATAGTCTTTGGAGTAATTGCTGGTCACGCCGCCCTTGCCCAATGCTTCCGGCAGACCCTCGATCAGGTGCCAGTCAATTTGGATCCCGGGGGCCATGATGAGGTAGTCGTATTCGATAACTTGGCCGGCCTCGGTGATGACGCGGTTGTGATCCGGATCCAGCTCGGCCACCCGCGCTTGAATCCACTTGGCTCCCCTGGGGATGACGGTTTTTTCATCGCGAACAAACTTGGCCAGCGGCGCAATGCCCCCGCCCACCAGCGTCCAGCCGGGCTGGTAGTAGTGCTTGTCGGAGGGCTCGATGATGGCAATGTCGAGGTTGCGCTGGCGCTCCAGCAACTGGGCTGCTGCACTGATGCCGGCTGCCCCTCCCCCGACGACGACAATCTGATGATGGTGAATAACTGCAGGAGAACTCCCAGAAGCAGCCCCCTGCACCTCGGAGCGCGCGCCGTTTTGCGGCACTGCTGCTGACTG
>NZ_JANSJB010000041.1:9043-10172 GCF_047462355.1 Synechococcus sp. H55.9
GGCAGCGGCAATACGGCCCCAATGAGCTGAAAGCCAAAGCTGCAACGCCGGCCTGGGTCAAGTTTCTGCAGCAGTTTAACCAGTCGCTGCTCTATATCCTGATGGTGGCTGGGGCGGTCAAGGCGTTCCTGGGATCCTGGCGCAACGCCATCGTGATCTGGGCGGTGGTGGTGAACAACGCCCTCATCAGCTACATCCAAGAGGCCAAGGCGGAGGAGGCAATCGCTGCCCTGGCCAAGTCGGTGGTGACTGAAGTCACGGTGCTGCGGGAGGGGCAGAAAGTGCGGCTGCCCTCGCGGGAGCTGGTGCCGGGGGATGTGGTGCTCTTGAGCTCGGGAGACAGGGTGCCCGCCGACCTGCGCCTGCTGAGTGCGCGCAACTTGCAGGTGGACGAATCGGCCCTCACGGGAGAATCGGTGCCGGTGGAAAAACGGCTGGGATCCCTCCCCGAAGACACGCCGTTGGCTGACCGCCAGAACATGGCCTACGCCGGCAGCTTCGTTACTTTTGGCCAAGGGGCGGGGGTGGTGGTGGCCATCGGCAACCAGACCCAGACGGGCCGCATTTCCAAGTTGATCGAAGAGGGGGGATCCCTGCAAACTCCCCTGACGCGCAAGTTTGAGGCGTTCAGCCTGACCTTGCTGAAAATTATCCTCACCTTGGCTGCGCTCACCTTTTTGGTGGGCCTGGTGCAGGGCCAAGCGGCAGTGAGTGTCTTTGAGGCGGCAGTGGCGCTGGCGGTGAGCGCCATCCCCGAAGGCTTGCCGGCGGTAGTTACCGTAACCTTGGCCATTGGGGTCTCCCGCATGGCCCGACGCCATGCCATCATCCGCAAGTTGCCGGCGGTAGAAACCCTGGGCAGCGCCACGGTGATTTGCTCGGACAAAACCGGCACCCTCACGGAAAACCAGATGACGGTGCAGGCCATCTACGCCGGATCCCAGCTCTACCGGGTCGCCGGCAGTGGCTACAGCCCCCAGGGCCAGATCCTGTTTCAGGAAGCCAATTCCCCCGTCGAACTTCGCCAATGGCCCTCGCTGGAGGCCTGTCTACTGGCCGGCTGCCTCTGCAACGACACCCGCCTCCAACCCAAGGACAACGGCCAGTGGGAAGTGGTAGGGGATCCCAC
>NZ_JANSJB010000041.1:10272-12340 GCF_047462355.1 Synechococcus sp. H55.9
GCAGCCAGATGGGATCCCAGGGGGAGATCCAGCCCTTGGAAGCAGAGCGGATTCGCCAGCAGGTGGAGGCCTTGGCGCGGCAGGGGCTGCGGGTTCTGGCCTTTGCCCAAAAAGCCGTACCCCCTAGCCAAACGCAGGTGGATCACTCAGATCTGCAGGAAGGGCTGATTTTCTTGGGCTTGCAGGGGATGATTGACCCGCCGCGGCCGGAGGCCATTGCCGCCGTACGCTCCTGCCAGACTGCCGGGATCCAAGTCAAGATGATCACCGGCGACCATGTGCTCACGGCCCAAGCCATTGCTGAGCAGATGGGCCTGGGCGGCGGCAAACCGGTAAAAGCCTACAGCGGTCGGGATCTGGAGCAGCTTGGCCCAGAGGAGTTTGTAACCGCCGCCAACCAGGGATCCGTCTTTGCGCGGGTGGTGCCGGAGCAAAAGCTGCGCCTGGTGGAAGCTCTGCAGTCGCGGGGTCAGATCGTAGCCATGACCGGCGATGGGGTCAACGACGCCCCGGCCTTGAAGCAGGCAGATGTGGGCATTGCCATGGGGAGGGGCGGCACGGAAGTGGCCAAAGCCGCCGCCGACATGATCTTGACCGACGACAATTTCGCCTCCATCGAGGCCGCCGTCGAAGAGGGGCGCACCGTTTACAACAACCTGCTCAAGGCCATTGCCTTCATCCTGCCGGTGAACGGGGGGGAGTCGATGACCATTCTCCTCAGCGTCCTCCTCAACCGGGAGCTGCCCATTTTGGCCGTTCAAGTGCTGTGGCTGAACATGATCAACTCCATCACCATGACGGTGCCCCTCTCCTTCGAGCCCAGCACGGGGCGGGAGATGACCCAGCCGCCGCGGGATCCCGATGCCAACTTGCTTTCTCCTCGGCTGCTGCAGCGCATCCTGCTGGTGTCGGTCTTCAACTGGATCTTGATCTTCGGGGTTTTTGAGTACATTGAACAAACCACCGGCAATATCGACCTGGCCCGCAGCATGGCCATTCAGGCGCTGGTGATCGGGCGTATTTTCTACTTGCTCAGCCTCAGCCAAGCCATTCCCACCCTGTTGGGCCGCGGACGGGCCAGCCAGTTGGACCACCACGAACGCCTGATGGATACGGCGGCTGTTGGCATCGGCATTGGGGCGGCCATCCTGCTGCAGATCCTCTTCAGCCAGTGGGGCGTGATGAACATCATTTTCGACACGGCACCTTTGTCTTGGGATCAGTGGGGCTTCTGTCTGCTGGTCAGCCTGCCGATGATCGTGGTCTCAGCGGTGGCCAATCGAGTGGATCCCGAGTGAGCCGCATTGGCAACTCGCACCCCCATCTGAAAGGGCGCGTCGGCGGCGTGGAGCGCCTGAGGAGTATCTGAGTTGGGTTTGAAATAACCCTTTGCCTGGATGTTGCCGACCTCCCCCAGGAGCTGAAAAGGCCCACCAAGCTAGGTCTGATGGCATGCTGCTCTTGGCCATCTTTCCGACCCATTTTTGCAAGACAATAAGAGCCGCCGCGCCGATCTCTGCAGTGGGAAATCGTGCTCATTTTCTACCGGAAGTCACAGAAGCTGTGCTCAGAGATTGGGGCGCTCGACGAATGAGAAAGAAAAGCCTCAAACTTTTGGTTGCAGGAGTACATCATAAGGCTATGATCTTAGGGGAAGGATGTAGGACATTAAAAAATGTCAGATATACCACCACAACCTTTAACCGGGAAGGCTCTCCTTCAGAAGGTCGAAGCGCTGGGGCATCTTCCGCGCCGGGAAACGGCAAAGCGCTGCGGCTACGTGACCGTGACCAAGAACAACAAGCTCCGCGTCAACTTAAATGAGTTTTATGACGCGGTGCTGGAGGCAAAAGGTCTGAGCCTCAGCCCAGGTTCCAGCCGCGACAAGCGCGGTCGCGAGCCCACCTTTCGCGTCAGCGTTCACAAAAATGGGCAGCTCATCATCGGGTCCGCCTACACCGAAAAGATGAATCTCAAGCCCGGCGATGAGTTTGAGATTCAGTTGGGCTACAAGCACATTCACCTCAAGCAAGTGTTAAACGGCCAGGTGATGGAGGACTCAACCTCA
>NZ_JANSJB010000041.1:12440-14965 GCF_047462355.1 Synechococcus sp. H55.9
GACTCAACCTCAAAAGAAGAAGCTGCCCCCAAAAAGACACGGGGCCGCAGGAAAAAAACGGCAGGAGCCTGAACTTCTTCTGGAGTTGGGCGGAGGGAGTCCAGTTGAGAAACTGTCACTGCGGGGCTTTCTTCCCTCTTCACCCTCCTTAAGATGGGATCCAAAGCCTGGGTTTACCGACGGCGACAACCCTAGATTTGAGGATCCCTATGCAGCAGACCGTTCAACCTCCTCTCAAATTTCTGCCGCCGCGATTGACACCGTGGGTGGTTCGTTTTGCCCAAACGGGTTTGCCCTTGTGGTTGCGATGGGCCAAAGGGATCCCGCGCATTGAGGTAGAAGGGGGCGAGCGTTTGGCTCAGCTTTATCAGCAATTTGAGGCAGGCAAGATTCGCCTGTTGGTTGCCTTTCGCCACCCCACCCTCGACGATCCTCCCTGCTTGATGTACCTGTTTTCCCACCTTTTGCCTCGGGTGGCCCGGCAAGAGGGGATCCGCCTGCGGCAGCGGCCCCACGTCTTGTTTGTCTACGACCGTGGCCTGCCGCTGTGGCTGGGCTCGATTGCCCGTTGGGGATTGCCCCGGCTGGGCGGGATCCCGATTTTACGGGGCCGTCTGGATCGGGCAGGACTGAAGAGCTCTCGCGAGCAGTTTGTGTCGGGCCAGTACCCCCTGGCAGTCGCTCCCGAAGGAACGATCAACGGCATGAGTGGGCTGCTCAACCCGCTGGAGCCGGGAGTGGCCCAGATGGGTTTTTGGGCGGTAGAGGATCTGCACAAGGCGGGACGGCCAGAGGAGGTGCTGATCTTGCCGGTGGGCATTCGCTACTCCTACTTGAGGGATCCCAGCCCGGTGCTGGACAGGTTGCTCCACCGCATGGAGGCCGATTGCAAGCTCCCGGCCACCCGCTCGGCCCATGTCGGCAAGGGGTTTCTGATGGCCCGCCTGCTCCGCTTGGCCGAACATCTGATTCAGGTGATGGAGCGTTTTTACGAGCGCTTCTACGCCCCAGCTTTGCCCGACGCGGCGCGGGTTAACCTGAGAGGGGGAGGGGATCTGTTGGCACGTCTGCAAAGCCTATCGGATCTGGCCCTGCGCGTGGCCGAGCAGCACTTTGGCCTGCAGCCCCAGGGAGACTTGATCGAGCGGCGGCATCGCATCGAACAGGCAGGCTGGGCTTGGATCTACCGGGAAGATATTGCCGACATTGCTGCCCTTTCGGCTTTGGAGAAGGGGTTGGCCAATCGCGTCGCCTCGGAGGCCGGCTTCCACCTCTGGCACATGCGCCTGGTGGAGACCCTGATGGTGTTTGCTGTGCGTCCCCTGCCGGAGCAACCCAGTTTGGAGGAACTGGCCGAAACCGCCCTGCGGCTGTGGAACCTCTTGGCCTGGATCAAGGGGAAAAACCCCGTCGGTGCTGACCCCCCCAGGTTGGGGCCGCGGCTGGCCCGTTTCAGCATCGGGGATCCCCTCTCGGTTTCGGAGCGCTGGCCCGCCTACCAGGCCAACCGCCGGCAAGCCGTACAAGCCCTGACCCAGGATTTGCAAGCAGAGATGGAGCGGCTGCTGCACGGGATCCCGCGCTCCCCAGCGGCCATGGCTGCCCGCTGATCTCTCGGCTGGTTGACTTGAGGTGGGTTGAGCGGACTGGGAAGCCTTGGGCCAAAACGGATCCCAGCTCCCTCTTGAGAAGTGCACAGCTTCCTTCTCCAACAATTTCTCCGATGTTCTTTAAGAAGTTTTAGGGAAGCCAGACGAATTTTTGCGTTATCTGACAAGAAGGTGAGGAAGAAGGGGAAATTTTGGCTCCTGCGGTAGAAAGGTAGTGAGGCGAGTTGGCCTTGTCTATGTCCGATGAGCTGCTCCGCGCAATTCGTAGGCGCGACCTAGAGGCCGCCACCTCAGCCGTGCAGCACTTGCGCTCCCGACATCTCAGTGAGGCAGTGATTACCTCGATGGTGATGGTGGCCGTGGAGCGATTGGCCTGGGACGAGGGCGATCGGGCCGCCGCCAGTTGGCTGCTGCGCCGCTGCTCCAGAAGGCGCTGAAGGAATCCAGGCCGAGCGAACGCCTAGAGCACCTGCTGCTCGCGGAGAGCCTCGACCAGCAACGCCGCCAGGGAATCGAAGGAGGAGAAGCGCTCGTTGGGGGATCCCAGATTCGCAATGTGAAAACGGCGATCCCGACCATCGAACACCAGCTCCTCTGCCTTTTTGAAGAGGACGTTGTTGATCTGAAGGCCGTTGGTGAGCCGCAGCAGCGCAACGTATTCTTTGGGAACCAGTTGGCCAAGCTCCCGTTGCGCCTCTGTTTGCACTGCTCCCTGCGCGGATAAACCCAGTGAGCGGGCATTGGCTCAGCTCTGCTGGCGTGGCTAGGGTCTCGGCCAGTTCCACCAGATTTTTTTATTCTTGTTTATTCTTGATCGGCTCGTCAGGGTTCTTGTTCGGATCGTCAGGATGCTGACGATCTTCCTCAAAGAACATCAACCTCTGAAGACGAGCTGAGCGGTAGTCGGAGATGCGC
>NZ_JANSJB010000041.1:15065-20612 GCF_047462355.1 Synechococcus sp. H55.9
TTAAAGTTCGTATTTAATCTCTTTGCATTTTCAAGCTAAACTTCTAGGCAATGGCCCCGTAACGACTTTGGAAAAACCAGGGAGTGGCTATGTCTTTTCGCGTAGGTTTACAACCTTTTGCCTTCGCTCTGCTAACAGCGCTGCTTGTCAATGCGGGGCCAGCCCGGGCCGATCTGCCAGGAACGGCGGATCCGCCGGGGCTCAAGCGCTTTGCCGGCTCCAGCATTGTGTTTCAATCGCGGGCCGACTACGACCGCCTCAAGTTTGCCCTTGAGAAAATCGTCTTCAGTGGCGCGATGGGAGCTGTGCAGCCGTATCGGTCTCAAACTGTTGAGGGGCGCCGCATCACAACCTATTACCGATTGCCGGAGCGGGTTGCCCCCCTAGAGGCGCTGCGCAACTACGAAACCGAACTGAAAGAGTCTGGTT
This sequence comes from Synechococcus sp. H55.9, assembly GCF_047462355.1. Taxonomy (NCBI): domain Bacteria; kingdom Bacillati; phylum Cyanobacteriota; class Cyanophyceae; order Synechococcales; family Synechococcaceae; genus Synechococcus; species Synechococcus sp. H55.9. The sequence goes on from NZ_JANSJB010000041.1 coordinate 15,495, forward strand.
TTGAGATCCTCTTCTCCGGCTTAGGGGAGGAGATCGAGACCCTCGGCTACAACAACCAGATTGCCCACGAGATCCTCGATATGAAGGGCACCTACGGCACGCCGGAAGAACGGGCGCAGTGGCCGTTCCAGAACGCGAGAGAAAACACTGCTGCCTATTTAGCCGCACGTGGCAAGTCGCCCGAAGGCGATGAGCGATTCGTAAGCGCCTACTTTGTGGTCAATACCGATGACTGGGAGGTCACGCGCGGCAGTGGACGGATCCCGACCGGGATTACCCTGGGGCGGGTGGATGTCATCGATGTCAAGACTCGCCAGCAGCGCCTGGAACTGGTGACCAGCAGCGAGCTGGATCAAGCCATCAGCCGCGATGGCCGGATCGCTCTCTACGGCATTCTCTTTGCCTATGACTCGGATCAAATCGAAGCGGCTGCCGAGCCCACCCTTGCCGAGATCGCCAAGCTGATGCGCGAGCGCGCCGACCTCAGCATCCTCGTGGTCGGCCATACCGATGCAACCGGCAGCTTCGACTACAATCTTGGCCTCTCGCGGCGTCGGGCCGAAGCTGTGGTCAACCGCTTGGTTCAGCTTGGCATTGAGCAGCGCCGACTCTATCCGGTTGGTGTGGGATTCTCCGCTCCTGTTGCCAGCAACGCCACTGACGAGGGCCGGGCAAAGAATCGTCGCGTGGAGTTGGTGGATCTGGCCGGCGGCAGGCTCCCCTAGGGGGGAGTTGCCGAGGGTTGGGGCAGGACAGGCATTGTTGAAAGTCTGGACACTGCGGCTGTGGCGAACTAGCTTAGAGGCAACTCTTTACTTCAAGCTAGTTCGTGGGGTGGGATCCATGCTGAGGCCCAGTCTTTTGTTCTCCGGATCGGCGCTTCTGGGTTTGCTGTCTTGGCTGTGTTTGGGCGGCGAATGTGGCTGGTTGGTCTCGTCTCGTCAAGAGTGGGGTTCTGCCACTGAAGTGTCTCTGGAAGCTGGGGAGCTCTCTCTGCCGTCATCTCTCTCTCTATTCTCTGCCCAGGTGGATGTTCGCCATGAGCTGGCGTGGCTAACCCAATCGATTGAACAGGAGCCGGGGAACGCGCAGCTCTATCTGCAGCGGGCTCGGTACTTCTGGGATCGGTTGCAGGGCGCTCCCTTGGCCTTGGCCGAGCCAGACCAGGCGACTGCTGTTGACCACCTGCTGAGCTTGGCGCTGCGGGATCTGGACATTGCCATTGCTTTGGATCCCTATTTGTCTGAAGCTTACTTGCTCAAGGCCAGGATTCAACACGAGTATTTTGGGGAGCTGGAGCAGGCTTTGGCAACGTTGTCCCCCCTGGATCGCATTGCCTATCGCAACCCCCAACTCCACTTGTTGCGCTCTCGCATCTGGGCGGAACAAGGACATCTGGAATCGGCGTTTGATGTGTCGCACCTGGCTATTGAACTGGCCGAGCAAAACCAAAGCCCTGCCGATCTTTTCGATGCCTATGTCCATCGCGGCCTGATGTGGGCCAGCATTTGCGACTTCAACTTGGCCGTTCAGGATTTCAGCCGAGCTATCGAGGTGCAGCCGCAGCAAGCCGAGGGCTACTACCACCGCGGCATGGCGCGCGCCTATCAGGGAGAGGATAGGGCCGGTGCCGCTGCCGATCTGGGCCGTGCTTTGACACTGTGGCAGGCTGCAGGCACGGGATCCCCAGAGTTGCTGGAATATGTAGAAGCAGTGCGGATGGAACTGTTGCGGTAGCTCCTGTAGCTGGCCGAAGTCCTCACTAGCAAGCCAAGCCTCTTGTTTGATTGCTCACTTTCAACGGCGACGAGCATCGAGGACAAACAGAGCACTGCCTACGACGAACAGGAGACTGGCGCCTATCCCAAGCAGGGCTTGGACAACCTTTGGGTTGAGAAGGGTTGGAGCTGCTGGATCCCACAGAGATGGGTCACTGCCCAGGTTTATCACCTCGCCCAGCGCAAACAGGCTGCTCCCCAGCAAAAACAACCAACTGGCCAGCTCGTAGGGGTGATTGCCTCTCATGTCTCCTCCGACTGCAAGCGCCCGTAGGCCTGGGCAGCGGCAGCCATTTCTGCAGCTTTTTTTGAGCGACCTTCACCGCGGCCCCAGCACCGTCCTTGCCCCCAGACTTCCATGGTGAACTGAGGCGGATGCTCCTGGGCGACCACCAGGCGATACTCCGGCAGACTGCCCCAAAGGCGTTGGGTGAGTTCTTGTAAGGCTGCTTTGGGGTTGCGTCGAGTGGGGTCTTGAAACCATTGCTCCACTCGCCGGCGCAAATAGGGATCCAGCCAGGGATGCAGCCTGGGCAGTGTGTAAATACCCCAACTGAGATAAAAAGCCCCCAGCAAAGCCTCGAAGGCATCCGCCAGCCGCCGACCCCGTCCGACCAGGTCGTTTTGGGAGCTGGATCCCACCTCCAGGTAACGATCTAGGCCGTGCAGGTCTGCCAGTTCCGCCAGGTGAGCATCGCTGATCAAGTCGGAGCGAATTGCGGTTAGCTCTCCCACCGACAAGTGGGGATAGGACTGAAACAAGAACTCTGTGACCAGAATCCGCAGGACAGAATCCCCCAATAACTCCAGCCGATCGTTGTTCCGCCGGCTGTCCAGAGAAGGGTGGATCAGAGCCTGATCCAGCAGATCCCAGCGCAGTTGTGCCAACACAGCAGGATCCCTAAATCCAAGACGAGCCAGTAGGTGCTCCAAGGCACGGCGACGGGACGGGATCAACTCAACCATGGCCCACAACCCTTTTGACCGGGGTCATTCTGCTCAGGCAGAAAGCTGGCTATACTACAAAAGTAGTATAGACCTTGCGAGGGAGGATCCCTACATGCCCATCCGTGCCAATTCTCCCACTGCCACGACCCAGATGGAGGTAACCAGCATTCGGCTAGAGCGTGAGCTGAAGCAGCGACTGAAGGCGCTGGCCGGAAATCAGGGCTACCAGGCTCTAATACGGGAAATTCTTTGGAGTTATGTCCTGCGTCATTCTCAGGGAGCTGCCACCCTTAGCCCTGAGGATATTCGGGCCAGCTTCCCGGCCACAGCCCATCAAGCCCAATGCTGTGCTCTCACTGGCCAGGCTATTCAACCGCAGGAACCGATGCTGCTGGGGTGGACCAGCGATGGAAAGTTGGTTGCCCTCAGCTCTTCCTGCTTCTAACCTTCTTTGGGGAGTACCTCTCAAGCTGGCAGAGGGATCTGCCCCTTCAAGTGCCACGAATTTCTCGATATTTTCTGGCCCGTTCTTCGAAGGGATCAGGGGCTTTGGCTTTGGAGACTGCCTCCTCCAGTTGGGCCATCACCGTCTCTGCGGGCTCAGCAGAGCGGACGACATAAAACATGAGGTTGATGGCTTCGTTGGCCGTTAGTTTGAGGTTTTCTTTTCCCTTGGGCACCAGCGCGATCTTGCCATCTGTGGTCGGGATAGCGGTATGGGATCCCTTGGCCAGAATTTCCCCAGCTTTTTCCAGAGTAACCAGCATATCCGTAGCTCACCGCAGCGGGACACCTACCATCCTATCGAATGTCTTGGGGCAGGGGTTCCAGAAGGGTCTAAGCCATTTGGCGGATTAGGTGTGTTCCCATGAGTTGCCCCGCTCGGCCAACCAAGCGTACAAGTGAGGAAACAACTTTTGATTGGCCCCCGGGAAGGGAAATGCCGACAGATCCGCCGGGCTGACCCAGCGCACCTCGCTGCATTGCAGGGCTTGGGCTTCTCCGCCTAAGTAGCGACAGATAAAAGCGATCAAAGTAATGGTGAAATGGGTGTAGGCATGTTCGATGGTGGCTAAGGGCGCCACCACCTCGATATCGATACCGATTTCTTCTTTCACTTCTCGGACTACACACTCGGCAGCCGTTTCTCCCGGCTCAATTTTTCCTCCGGGAAACTCCCACAGCCCGCTGAGCATGGAGCTTTCCAGCCGTCGATCGATGAGGATTTCTGTTCCCCGCAGAACAATGGCAACGGCAATTTGCTTGTGAGGACGAGGGGTACGGGGTGCAGACATAGGCAATTGCTGGTGTTGACCTCGATTGTAGGCGGCGCAATCTCCTTGCCAAGGGCATTGGCCGCAGCGAGGCTTTCGGGGACGACAGACAGTCGCTCCCAAATCCATCAGGGCCTGGTTAAAAGTCCGCGGCTGCACGGGATCCAACAATTGCTCAGAAAGCTGCCACAACAGAGGCAGACACCGGGCCGGAGGCTGCTGCAAAGCCAGCAAGCGAGCCAACACCCGCTTGACGTTGCCATCCAAAATCGGCAAAGGCTGATCGAAGGCAGCGCTGAGAATGCCGCCAGCCGTGGTGCGCCCGATCCCCGGCAGCGCCAGCACCTGCTCCAGATCCCTGGGAAACTCGCCGTTGCCTTCCTGCACCAACATTTGGGCGGCTTTGTGCAAGTTCAGCGCCCGGCGGTAATAGCCCAGGCCCTCCCATAGCTTCAACACCTGCTGCTGGGGGGCTGCCGCCAAGTCCGGGATCTTGGGCAAGGCCTGCATCCAGCGCTGAAAGTAGGGGATGACCGTCGCCACCTGGGTCTGCTGCAACATCACCTCCGCAACCCAAATGGCATAGGGATCCCGACTGCGACGCCAAGGCAGATCCCGCCCGTGGTCGCGGTACCAGTGCTGCAGAGACTGCCGCAAGCGCTGCACGACAGCCTCATCCCAACCTTCTACCTCGTCTGGAAGGCTGACAGTGCAGGAAAGACTGCCCTTGGCTTGCGGAATAAGCTGAGATCTCAAGCCACGTAAGCAAAGTGCAGAGCCCACCAGATCAAGGCCGAGACCACCCCGGCCACAATTCCTGCCGAGATCAAAACAACAATTGGGCTGTCTGCCCCCTTGAACTTCATGATGCCGCGATTGTAGTCAGCCATCTGCGCCTCCCACCAGCTTTGGCGTTCGGGTTGTTATGGATGTCGATCGGGATCCGGGTCTGCCAGCTCTATCTCCAGAATAGCCAATCTGTCTGGGATCCGATCGGCTCGCAAAATCAGGGTTATTTCAAATCGGGAGCAAACTTCAAGAATCCCCCGCCTTTTTCCCCTTCCCGACCCACCTCACACAGCCTTGAGCGGGCGATCCCTGCCTCGGAAGAAAGCCTC
>NZ_JANSJB010000042.1:0-1680 GCF_047462355.1 Synechococcus sp. H55.9
AGGGCTTCTTTGGCCGCGACGTGGAGGTGCAACTGCAGCAGCCCCGAGAACATCAGGTGGAGCTGGCGCTCATCGCCCGTCCCGGATCCCAGGCCACCTGAGCAAGACAGCGGGGCTTAGGTCCTTTGCTTCTCTGCACGACTTTTTCACAGTTTTGTTCCTAAGATTAGAACGACTCACACAGGTGTGTTGAAGACTGAGACACTAGAGGAAGGAGACTTGGGGATCCCCATATTTGGGATCCCTATTTTTTGAATGATAAAAAGTTAGCAGGATTCCTCTCGGAGCGACACGAAAACAGCGCCAGCAATGACGCTAATCTCAGCTCTCGTCCTCAAGCTGGTTGCCAGTCGCTTGCCAAAAGCTTCTACAACCCACCTCATGCAATCCAAGGGATCCCTGGCAGCAGTTGTCACCGGTTGGTCTCGTAGGGTTTTGGTTCCAAGATAAGCAGTTGGTCAAGAAACTTAACATCTAGGTCAACTCATCTTAACTCAATAAAGACTCCCCGAGCCATCGGGTTAACTTTTGTGGGTCTCAGCAGCCCAATCCTGAATAATCCAGGTACGCAAGATCTGGATTTCTTCAGGGCTCAAGTGGCCCAAGCGATCCGTGCCGGTGCCGTTGCGGCGAATGTAGGCCAATTCGGGAGATCCGCTGCGTCCAATAAAAGAGCCGGGAAATTCTCCTTGGGGATCACTCACGGGGGGTCTCGGCGTCGGCACAGTTCCCGTCCCAAGCTCCGATAAGGAACCGGGGGCGTCGGCCCCTTCTCCTTCTGCATTCAAGGGGATCCCTGCCGCCCGTTGAATAACAGCATGGCGAGCCAACCAGCGCGGTTTCAGCAACTCGCTATTTTCTGATCCGGGCGTTACGTAACGCATCACCGCGGCATAGCTATCCAAAGGGCTGCGCCGCATCCGACCGGCCCGCTGATGACAACCCACACAGCTAGCATCCAGTAGGGGCTGAATATCTCGCTGGTAGGTGTATTGAGGCTCGGTGCGGAAGGTCAACTCTATGGGATTTTGTAAATCTAGCTCTTTGGCAGCAGGTAAGAACACTCTGTAATCGGTACTGTAGTTGAGTGGCTGTAAAGGCTGTACAATTAGCTCGTTTCCCTGGATATCAAAGGCCACTTCCAAAGGAGGCTGGATCCCAAAAGCCAAACTCGTCATTCCTGTCGGAAGCTCTCGGTCGAAACGCAGGCGAATACTTTGATCAACTGGGATCCCTCTTTGGCCATTGGAAGGATTGCTAGAGACCAATGCGACTCCACCTTGAGGAAGAGGAGTAAATTCTACCTGAGCTTTTCGGGCCGCCACTCTTGGTTGTAAAAGAGTTAATGCATTGGGATAGAAAGTGGCATATTGCTCCAGTTGAGTTGGCGATGGGTTTTGCTGCCAAACACTGCGAGGCATTCGCACCGTGAAGAGGGGCACTTGTTGTTCCCCACCTTGCCCCAGTACTTCTAAAGTGAGCTGCTCCGCCTGCGGCTGTGCCTGAAATTGTTGTGCCAAGGTTTGCCAAACCAAAGAGCGCGATTGCTCGACAAGCTGTGAATAGCTCTGCCCCTGCACCCGTAGAGAGAGCGGCCATCCTACCTCACCCCAAGCCAGCACCCAGGCCAACCCGAAGGCGAGCAACAGGGATCCCAGCTTCAGCCAAGGCCGGCGGCGA
>NZ_JANSJB010000042.1:1780-3411 GCF_047462355.1 Synechococcus sp. H55.9
CCTCACCCCAAGCCAGCACCCAGGCCAACCCGAAGGCGAGCAACAGGGATCCCAGCTTCAGCCAAGGCCGGCGGCGAGAGTTCGACATCAGCATTAATCAGCAACGTATCTTAGGGTTTAGCCGTTTCTATGAGAATCTTCCATCTTTGGCAAAGCAACCGGTCTGAGAGAATGACAGTCATTGGCGGGCCACTCTTCTACTCTTCTAGAATAGTTGGGGTAATCAAGACAACAACTTCACTTCTAATGTTCGTCGTGTTTTGCCTACGAAAGAGAGCACCTAGCAGAGGAATCTCAGCAAGAAGTGGAACTTTATCAACAGACACTCGATCCTCCTCTTGTATCAATCCTGCCAAAAATAGTGTTTCCCTGTCTTTAAGTCTGATTTGCAAAGAGCCAACAGAACGCTGATTGAGCAAGCTAATTACGGCTCCGTCTGCTAAAGTGATTTGGCTACCGATAGATGAAACCTGGGGAAGAAGATTCAACGTAACGTAGCCATTGTCATCAATCCTGACGTTTTGAATAATTAAGTTGACTCCTGCGTTTCCTTTTTCAAAAACGACTGTTGACGTACCCGTTGCAGGGTCTGTTACCAATCTCCTATTGGTGATAACTTCTTGACCAACTACAATAGCCGCGCCCGTGTTGTTAGCGACGACCACTTTTGGGTCAGCCAGTATCTTGGCTGTTCCTGAAGCAATAGCTGCATCTATGCGGGCCGCAAGAGATTGCTGGAGTCGGTTTAAGGTGTTGAACACAAGTGAGCCGCCAGTTCCTACGGAAGGAACTACGCCAACGTCAGGAACCGAAGACCCTGCAGGTTGGTTGAGGGGAGTTCCACCAAAGGTGGTATTATCTCCAGAGCCCAGTGCAAAGTTGCCAGAGGCACCGCCTAATGCCACTCCTAGACTAGAGTTGTTATTGAGGTTAATCTCAATAAACCTAGCACTAACTAAGACCTGACGACTTCTAAGATCAATCTGGGCAAGGTAGGCTGCAATCACATCATGCTGGGCAGGTGTGGCAACAATAGTTAGTGAGTTTGTTCTTGGATCTGCTTGAATGGCTGACTCTTGAGCAAGAGGGATATTCGATGCTTCCAGGATAGCTAAAATTCTACTTCTGATTTCACTTGGAGTGATACTTAGTTGTCTAGCATTGATTTCGACTGTTGCTTGCCCGCCTCCGGCCCCAGCAGCAGTAAGGTTAAAGGTCTGTTCTGTCTCTTCGATTCTTAGTTGATTAAGTCTATATGTTTTGACAATCTGCTGGCCGACTCCAGGAAGGCTAGTGCCGATAAAAACTGTTTGCCCTACACGAGTTGCTTGCAGTTCCTTCAGCCGCAAGATAAAGTTGAACGTTTCCTGTAAGGGTGAGTCGGCTACATCTAAGGAAATCGTCAAGTCCGGAGGAACGTCGTTAAGAACTACATTTAGTCCAGCTCGACGTACCAAGAGACTCAACACATCACCTACGGGAGCATCCCTCAGGGTTAAGGTAATCTTGGCATTTGAGCCCAAGTCAACTGGAGGGGGAGCAGGAAGGATGCTGCCGACTGCAAGATCCCCTGCCGGAGGAGCTACTGCTCGACCCTGGAAGGGAGAAGTAGTGGGATCAACGGATCCCGG
>NZ_JANSJB010000042.1:3511-12677 GCF_047462355.1 Synechococcus sp. H55.9
CTGAGCTGGCGGGGAAGAGGAGGAGTTTTGGGCAAGGGGCTGAGGAGTAGGGGCTGTTCCCTGGGGAGAAGGAGGGTTTTGAGCAACCGAAGGGGCGGCAGGAGCCGGCGGCGGGGCCACAGGCTGAGGTCGGGTTGGCGAGGCCGGTTGATTGGGCGCTACTTGGCTGGGCGCGGCAGCTACAGGAGCCGGTGGGGCAGAGGGCAAGCCCTCAAACTCGAAGACCAACTGTGTTGGGCTGCGCTGGGCCAGCAAGCCCTGGGGAGCTGCCGCAACACCGGCAATTTCTATCCGCACGCTGTCACTGCCCAGTTGCTTGGCTTCGATGAAGCGCACTCCCGGCAAGGGAGACTCCTGACGATAGCGGCCTTGACCGCCATCCAGTTGAGCATTGGTGATATCCCCAATCCAAGACCGGCCCTGTTGGGTAAAGAACACCTGTGGACGGGCACCCCCTGCGGTGTTGATCTCCAGCTTCATGCGGTTGCCGTGGGGCACCAGGCGGATATCGGTGATGCGGCTGAGGCTTTGTGGATTGGCGGAGGTCAACTGCTGAGCGGCGGCTTCCTCAAGTTGGCTTTCTACAGCCAACAGAGGCAGCGAAAGGATCAAGCTCAATGCACATCCCCAGGCAACTCGACGGTTCATCATCCTCACACCTCACTCCGTTAGCCAAGCGTGTTCTTGCTTTACTTCAGCACGGGTTTAGCCAGTGCTTCCCTAATCAAAGCCGAAATTTTGGCCTTTGCCACTACCCGTAGTGGCTTTATGGGTGGTTTTTCCCCGATCTTCGACATAGGAACACTACCTGTATCGGTGCCTCTGGGTTGTCTTTTCCAATTCCCAAGGAGATCCCCTTGCAGCAGGATCCGCTGCGAACCACCAGGGCACAAACGGGGTACAGGCTGGCCTATTGGCCAGGTGTTGGCTGTCCTGCTTCGGGGGGAGCTTGTCCTTCGGCGGGGGTCTGTCCTTCGGGTGCAGGGGCCGTGCCCAAGGGAACGTCCTTGTTGTAGATGTAGGCAATCAAATCAAAAGCGGCGTCCAGCTCCCCTGTATCTTGCACAGGATTTAGGCTGATGTTGCTCACCCGAAACAAGGTGCGTAGGCGCTCTACATCCCTCATGAGATTGATGATGTCCGTATAGGGGCCCCGCACCGCGACGCGGGTGGTTTGCACCTGGATGGCCGGAGCAATGATCGCGGGCACTTCGGAGTTGGCCGAAGAAGCAGGGGTGAGGGGAGAAGGGGCAAAACTGCGCAGCTCGCTGTTGGGCTGTCCCCGCACCAGCCGGTTGAGATCGATCAGTTGCGTGTCGGCATTCTCAGGGGTGGCCAGCAAGGCGCTGATCTGCTGCTGCTGCACGCGAGCCCTCTCGATTTGGTTGGGCACGTCCTGTAAGCCGGCAATCTGGCCCTGTACCTCCTGCAACTGGCTGGTTTTTTGGGCCACCTCTCTTTCCAAGGCTTGCACCTCTCTGATCAGAGGACGGAGTTGGGTGAAGGCCAAAAAGCCCGCCGCGCCCAGGCCCAGGATCCCGATCAACAGGCCAATGCGAATGGGAGTCAGCTCGACCCCCAACAATATCGGCGGCCCTGCCGGGGGTGCCATTAGTTGGTCGTCGTGAAAACTTTCTACCGAGCCAGTCATCAGTTCCCCTCCACTTGACGCAGAATGCGGATCTTTTCCACCAAGCCTATTGCTCCCCGCTGCTCCAGCTCGCGGGTAAACTCTGGGTCGGGATCCCCTATGGTCCGAATAGTAACCGTTAGGCCGTAGGTGACGCTGGGTTCAGTTTCAGGTGTGCCCTCCACTCGAGAGGCACTGTTGAGAACGGCACTGGTTACGAAGTTGGAATCCAGCAGGGTGAGCAAAAAGTCGTTCACCAAGGGAAAATCCAGCGCCCCGCCTTGGATGTTCACGGTATCCCCAGAGGCGCTGATGTTGGTTATCCACACCCCTCGGCCAGGGATCCTGCGCCGCACTTCTTCCAAAATGGCCGACCAGGGCTGGACGGATCCCAGAAAAGAGCGAAACCCTTCCGTCTGGGTGCGAATGGTTTGTAATTCTTGGCTGAGGCCCTGGAGTCGGGTCAACTCGGCATTGGCTGTGCTGAGTTCACCGTCGAGGCGGGTTCGCTCTGCCCTCAGAGTGTTCCGCTGACGGGAAAAGCTGTCTTGGAAATACCAAAAAGTTCCCATGGCCACAGCAGTCACGGCAACCCCCAGGCCAATGGCCAAAGCCCAGCTCTCGGCTCCGGCGGCAGTTGTCGGGGCGGCTACCGCCCCTGTCTGAACGGTGGTGGGAACTTCCGGCCTTTCCTTAAGAAAATTGATTTCCGGTGTGTACATCCAATCGCCTCACTCATTGCTCGCTCATTGTTGGATAGTGCCTTCGAGGGATCCCTGTCGTTACTTGCCGGCTTCCCGCATGGCCAGCCCCAGGGCCACCCCCATCGCCGGGCGCTCCTCCAAGGGCACCTCGATTGAATCCGGCACAAGGATGTTGCCAAAGGGATCCGCCAGTTCTACCGCCACGCTCAACGACTGAGATAGGAAACCATCCATCTGGCCAATGCTGGCCCCCGGCCCGGCCAGCAAGACTTTCACCACCGGGAAGCTGCTTTCTGTGCTCGTAAAGAAGTCGATGGAGCGCTTCAGTTCATCCGCCAAATCGGAGACAACGCGCGTCACTGCTGCTATGCCGGGATTGCTGGGAATCGGTTGATCTCCCGTGGCCAAAACATCGACGGGGTTGAGCAGGGGTAACCTCAGAGTTCGCAACAGGTCGCCGGTGCGGCTAACCGGCAAATTCAGAGATTGGGCCAGCACCTGCCGCATGTGGATGGTGCCGATGTTGACGGTGCGGGTAAATTGCGGGATGCCGTTGACCAAGATGCTGATCTCGCTGCTGTCGTAGCCGATGGAGCCAAGCAACACCGCCTCTTGAGGGCTGTGCTGGATGAGCTGGTCGCGGATGGTGCGAATGAGGGAGAAGCTGGCCAGCTCCACACAGCGCACCTTCAAGTTGGCCGCCTGCAGCACCTCTAGGTAGTTGTCCACCACCTCTTTTGGGATGGCCACCAGCAAGACTTCGATGCGCTCAATGCCATCCTGGGAAAGGTCTAGACCGAGGGGTTGGTAATCTACATCTGCCTGATCCCGTGGGTAGGGAATGTAGAGTTCGGCCTCCTGCTCCAAGACCACCCGGCGCAGCTCGTCGGCAGGCAGGTCGGCAGGCAGGCGAATGAGACGAACGATGGCCTCTCTTACGGGCACTGCTGTGGCTGCCGGCAAGTTGGTGGGCACCTTGTATTCGTTCAACAAGTTGGCCAGGGTCAAGCCAACCGTGCTCGGATCGAGGATGCGCCCCTCGATCATTGCCCCCTCTGGCATTTCCACACTATGGTAGTGGGCCAGACGATAGCGACCATTGCCCTGTTTTTTCAGTTGGGCAACGGCAATGCGCTCGGGGTTGATGTCCACCCCAAGCATGGTTTGAGTTTTGGAACCGCCAAGAAAGCCGAACACGTCCGGAAACTCCGCCCTTTGCGCTACCGCTAGAGGCATACTACCCAATTTATCGGGGGGTTACCACCGATTTGCAGTTGACTCCAAATCTCTACTTCTTGCAGCGAGCGTTTGCATCCCTTTCCAGATGAGCCCAGCCAGAATCAGCAGAGAATCTATCTGGGTTTAAAATAGCGGGGCTGCAGACTTTCCCGCCCAACGCTCATGAACCTACCCAGCTTACTCTGGCCGGATCCCAACGGGATCCCGGCGCCTTCTCAGCCGGGGATCCTCGGCATTTTGGCTTCCGGCAATGGCAGCAATTTCGAGGCTATCGCTCAAGCCATTGAGGCAGGTGAGCTGCAGGCCCAGATTGCTGTGGTCATCACCAACAATCCCATAGCCTACGTGCGGCAGCGGGCCCAAAAGCGAGGGATCCCTTGCCTTGTGCTCAACCATCAAGACTACCCCCGTCGTGAAGATCTGGATGCCGCCATCGTCCAGGTGCTCCGGCAGCATCAGGTGGAATGGGTGATCATGGCCGGGTGGATGCGCCTGGTTACCCAGGTGTTGTTGTCTGCTTACCCGGATCGCGTCTTGAATTTGCATCCTAGCCTGTTGCCCAGCTTCAAGGGCCTGCGAGCCGTTGAACAAGCTCTGAAGTGCGGTGTGAAAATCGCCGGCTGCAGCGTTCACCGGGTCACGCTGGAAATGGACAGCGGCCCCATCGTGGCCCAAGCAGCCGTGCCGGTTCTGCCCGAAGATACCGTGGAATCCCTTTACCGGCGCATCCAAACTCAGGAGCACCGCCTCTACCCGCTGGCCATCCGCCTCTGCCTGGCCGAGGGATCCCTGCTACCCAAGGCTTGAGAGAGGCTGCACAATTGAGGTTGAGTCCAGCGCTGGCGCATCCTATGGCTGAGATCCCGCCTCTCCTCGTCTTCGACAGCCAGGTGATCCTGGCCGGTCGCTTGGCCCTATGGCAGGAGTGGGCCCGCTTTGGAGTGTGTGTGCTGCCGCAGGCGGTGATGGCCGAGCTGGAGCGCTTGACCCGACAGGCCATTGATCCCCAAGAAGAATCGACGGCCCGCGAGTTTTTGCGCCGCTGGCCTGGCCTGGGGTTTGCCGTCTCGGAAGCCCGGGCCCTGGTGGGCGGTGCCGCTGCCAGCGATCAGTCCCTGCGGATCCGCTTGGAAGAGGCAATTGCCGACTGCGCCTATGCCCTGGCCCAACAGCAGCCGGGAACGCTGGTGGTTGTGGTTAGCAACGACCGGCCTTTGGTGGGGCGAATTCAGGGTATAGGTCTCAACAACCTCTGTGCCATCTCCCTGGCAGAACTGAACCGGTGGCTGCGTCAGCAGCAGCGCCCTCAGGCTGTGGCCACGGCTTTGAAGCGGTTGCCAGGGCCGGCCATTCCTGCCGCCAGATTGGCTTCCTCTTCTAGCCCCGCTCCACCCGTCCGTCCCCTGAGTCCTTCTCCAGCTTCAGCGAAGCCACCTGCTCGGGTCGGGTCGAGCCCAACCCGCCTTGGGCCCCTTTTGCAAGGCCTACAGAATGCTCTTGCCTTGTTGCTGGCCCTGGTTTTCCTCTCGGCAGCCGGGTTATTGGCCTGGCGTTGGCTCGATCCAGCAGGGAGCGAAGGAATCTGGCGGCGGCTGCCGCTGTCTCGGATCCCTTGGCTTCGGGATCTGTAGTCATCAAAGCTACTGCTCAACAATCGTGACGTTAAAGCCCTTGCTTTTCAGGGTTTCTGCGTGATAGCGGGCATATTCCAGTTGCTCAAATGCTGCCAACTGCACAAACTTCTGGCCATTCACATCTTTCACAAAGGCCCCATCGGAAACTTGTCGAGCGCGCGCCAAGCTCTCGGCCCCCGAGTAGGTGGTAAGCACCAAGAAGGTGCCCTCGCCGCGGTTCGGCCCCAAAGTATCGGGATCGTTGTTGCCCAGAGGCACCAGGGTCAGGGATCCCACAGAGGTGGGAGATGAGGGTTGAGAGGGGCGCTCCAAACTGGCCGCCAACTGCTCCACCGTTCTGGGCCGAGAGGGTTCTGCGGCAGCCAAGACCAAGTCGGTTTGCAGGCTATCCAGCAGGTTGGGAACGTCTTGAAGGGGAGCGATCTGCAAGTCCCTCAAGTCTGGGGAGGTCGTCAAGCCCAGCGCCAGCCGACTCGGATCCAAGCTGCCGGAATAGAACTCCTCTCCCACCTGCCCTTGCAGCGGTTCCAGTGGGATCAAGGGCAACCGGGACAGATCCACCTGGATGGGGCTCCTTTCTTCTGCTCTGTTGGCAGTGCTTGGGGGCAGAGACAGTTCTGCCGGCCAGATCAGCCAGCGCACCCCAAAGCCAATCCCGGCGCAAGAGAGCACCCACAGCAGCAAGACCCAGAGGGGCGAAAAGGCTCCAGAGGGCCGTGGCATCTCTTCTTCTTCCAGGTCTTCCACCACCTCTTGAATGAGCACAGGTGAGGAGCGCTGCCCAGAGCTGGTATTCCTGAGCTGACCTGCTCGCGGCGGCGGCCCAGAATTCGTGCGCTGCAAACGCTGCCAGAGGCGAAACCGCTCCAATTCTTTCAGCACATCCAGGTGCAGATGGCCCAGCGCTTCCTGAAGAGCAGGTTGAGAACCTGAATGGGATGGGGACTGCTGTGCCGTAGGTACGGGTTGGGTAGTGTCTGGAAGAAGCGGAGAAGGACTCATAGACAGCCCACACTCAACTTAATACAAGTCTGACGGCAAACAATGCCGGTTAACTGTTGTGACAGCCGGAAACAGCTTAACAGGAGAACCTGCCTTGCCAACAAGGACTACCAGCGCTCTATTACCCTGCCATAAGACCATGACAGTCTTCTAGGACTTTGCCTCGAGGTAGAGGGCACACACATCTGCCGGCAGGTGCTGAAGCAAGATCTGGCGGGCAGAGGCAACGATGGCATCCACATCTTCTGGGGCAAGGTAGTATCCGTCGGCCTTGAGTTGGGCGGCAATGCGGGCCGGTGACCAGCCAAAGCAATCCCGCAGCAGCAGAATGAAGCGCAGGTCTCCCGGCAAGGTGTCCAAGCCGGCGCTTAAATAACAGGCCAGTGCCGGCGACAGAGAGGACTTGGTCCCGCCGCCACCAACAGCCTGCGAAGGAGCGGCTTCTTTCTCGGCGGGGATCCCGTCCAAAGCTTGGAGCAGCTCACGAGTTTGCTCTGCCAGCCAGGGTTGCAGCACGGGATCCCCTCGACCAGCCGCTTCTCCCAGAAGGCTGCGGACATCCAGGCGCTGTAGGCGCAGGTAAAGCCGCAACCAAACCTGTTCTCGATAGGCGGCCCATTGCTCGGGCGGCAGATGTTCGGCCAGGATCCCGTCCACCCACTTGCAGTAGCGGCAAAACAGGCCGATGAAGTAGCGCGCCACCTCCGGCTGCCGTTGAAAGGCCCGCAGCAGCTCCAGATCGCTGTAATGGGCCACCCCTCGCACGATGGGGGCATCGCATTCCGGCCAAAGGACAGTAGCTTCGGGCATCAGCATCTCTCCCGCAGAAAAATCCCTAGCTATTCTCCAGGATCTCCCGGCAGGCCGATAGCAACTGCTCCTGCTCCGGCAAGGTGCGTAGGCCAATGCGCAAGTAGCGCTCCCCCAACTCAGGAAAACTCAGGCAATCCCGCACCAGGATGCGGTGTTGCCGCAACAGCTTCTCCTGAATCTGGGTGGCAGAGCCGGGGCAGCGCACCAGCACAAAGTTGGCTTGGCCGGGCCAGGGATCCCAGCCGGGCAGCGCCTGCAGACCGCTCAGCAAATGCTCCCGCGCCGTGGGCAGCCAGGCCAGGGTGCGCCGGCGAAAGTTTTCATCCGCCAGAGCCGCTGCCACCGCCACCGCCGCCAATCCGTTGACGCTCCAGGGATCCCGCCACTGCCGCCAGCGCCGCCAGTGATCCGGGTGCCCCACCGCAAAGCCAATGCGCAAGCCGGGCAGGGTGAAAAACTTGGTCAGGGAACGGATGACGATGGTGTTGGGGTGAGCTGCCAGATGGGGGATCACCGTTTGGCTGCGGGGCATTGCCGACAGACTGGAGTCAGAGCTCAGGCTGGGCGGATCCCGGGGAGAGTCCCCTGGCAGAAAGTCCATAAAAGCCTCGTCCACCACCACCCGCTCGAACTGGGGCAAAAGAGGCAGGATCTCTTGTTGCAGGAGCAGCCGGCCCGTCGGGTTGTGAGGGTTGTTCAGCCAAAGCACCCGGCTGCTCTTGCCTGCCGCCGGCAGGGGTTCTTGCAGAAGGCCAAAATCAGGGGATCCCTGAGCGGGGAAAAAAGGCAACGGCTTGACGGTCACCCCCGCCGCCGCCAGGGCCCGTGCATACTCCCCAAAAGCAGGCTGGGGCAGCCATACTTCCCGCCCTTGGGCATCGCGGGCGGCCCAGGTGAGCAACTCCGCCGCCCCATTGCCCACAAAAATCCACTCGGGCTCGACTGCCCAATGGTTGGCCAAGCAGATGCGCAAGTCGCGGTAGTCGGGATCCGGGTAGCGGCTGATCACAACCGGCTCTGCTGCGGACAGCGCCTGAGCCAGAGCTTGCAAGACCGACGCCGGGGGGCCAAGCGGGTTCAGGCTGGCCGAAAAATCCAGGATCTCCTCCGGAGAGCAGCCAGCAATCGCCGCTCCCCAAGCCCGATTGCCACCATGCCGAGGCCGCCCCATGCCTTGAGAAGAGCCTTACCCAGCAAGCGAGTCCCCACCCGGCGAAATTAAGATTTCCCCCCTGCCACTGCATCGCGGAACGACTTGCCCGCCGTAAAAGCGGGGACAATGCTTTCTGGGATCACCATCTTCTCGTTGGTCTTTGGGTTGCGACCTTCCCGTTGTTTGCGTTTGCGGGCCTCAAAGGAGCCGAAGCCCACCAGGGTCACTTTCCCCTTGGGTTCGCCGTTTTCATCGCGGGATGCGACCTCTTCAACGATGATCTCCAGCGCTGCCGAAATGACGGCCTCCGCTTCTTTTTTGGTTACGTTGGCGCGATGAGCGACGGCATCCACAAGCTCTGCCTTGTTCATCCTGATCTCCTCGTGAGTTAGGCAATAGGGTTAGAACAGTCTCTGGCCGCGTACTCGCGAGGGGCTGCGAAGCAACCACGGCCCAGAGTGTCTTCAGTCTGTAGGAGCGGGGCTTGCCCTGCACTGCGCCAAGGCGCCGCTGGCGCGAATGGCAGGATTGTGGCAGTTTGGCTCCAAATCACTGACATATTCTACAGCCAAGTTAGGTCAGAAGCCTGCTGGGATAGGGGTTTTAGGGGGGCTTGAGGCAATTTTGGGGAGAAAAGAGGCTGCGCAGATAATTTTTGTGCCCGGTCGGCTCACTTATGACTCAGGTCGGAAGTAGGCCCGCATCAGCTCGCGGAAGATCGGGGCCGCCCGGGATCCACCCCCACCGCCGCTGTTTTCCAGAAAGACCACGACCACCAATTCGGGCCGGTCGTAGGGGGCATAGCCGACAAACCAGGCGTGGGAGCGCCGCGGCGGATCCTCGGCGGTGCCGGTTTTGCCGGCGGTAGGGGGAAAGCCCGGCCCCAGGTTGGCGTTGCCGCCGGTGCCGTAGACCACCACATCCCGCAGCCCCTGTTGCAAGATCTCCAGGGTAGCGGGGGAGAGACCTACCTTCTGCCGCAGGGGCACGG
>NZ_JANSJB010000042.1:12777-20569 GCF_047462355.1 Synechococcus sp. H55.9
CGAGAGCAAGGGACGCACCCGCCAGCCGCCGTTGGCCACCGCTGCTGTGACCACCGCCATCTGCAGCGGCGTGGCGGTGATAAATCCCTGGCCGATGGACATGTTCACCGTATCGCCCACATACCAAGGCTCGCGCCAGTGACGCTGTTTCCAGTCGGCGTCGGGCACCAGCCCCACAGCTTCCCCCTTAAGGCCGATCCCGGTCAATTGCCCCAGCCCGAAGCGGCGCGACCATTCTTGCAGGGGGGCGGCCTTGGTGCCCAGGGCAATCTGGTAGAAGAAGGTGTCGCTGCTGTAGGCCATCGCCTGGCGGTAGTTCAGCCGCCCGAAGCCGGCGCGGTTCCAGTCCCAGAACCTCCACCCGCCCACCTGGATGTAGGGGCCGGTCTGCAGCACCGTATCCGGGGGAAAGGCCCCCGACTCGATCCCGGCGGCGGTGGCGATGATTTTGTAGGTGCTGGCGGGGGGATAGGGCCGCAGGGCGCGGTTGAGGAAGGGAAAGTCCTGCTGTTGCAGGCTCTCCCACTGGGCTTGGGTGATGCGGCTGGAAAAGAGGTTGGGATCAAAAGTGGGATAGCTGGCCATGGCCAGGATCGAGCCGTCGCGGGGATCCAGGGCGACCACTGCTCCTTTCTGCTGGCCCAGGGCTTGCTCTGCCGCCTGCTGCAGGCGTACGTCCAAAGTCAGCTGCAGGGTGTTGCCCGGTTGGGGGGCTTGTTCTCCCAGCACCCGCAGCACTTCTCCCATGGCGTCCACCTCCACCTGGCGCCCGCCCCACTGGCCGCGCAGATGGCTCTCGAACAATTCCTCCACGCCCATCAGGCCGACGATATCCCCCAAGCGATAGCTGGGATCGGCCCGCAGTTGTTCTTGCGAGATCTCGCCGGTATAGCCCAGCAGGTGGGCGGCCAAGTCGCCATGGGGATAAAACCGCACCGTCTCCGCCTCCACCATCACCCCCGGCAGTTCGCGGCTCATCTCTTCCAGTTGAATGACCACCTGGGGGCTGGCGTTGCGCAGGATGCGTACGGGAAACGGGGAGCGGTAGCCGGCCTGTTCCAGCTTTTGGGCAATTTCTTCGGGGGCCATGTTCAAGGCTTGGGCCAGCTTGGGGATCGTCTCCTGCCAGCCCTGCCGCGACTGCACCAACGGCCACAGGAAGACTGAGTGGGAGAGCTGGCTGCCCGCCAGCAGCACGCCGTTGCGATCCACAATGCGCCCCCGTTCCGGCGGCTGGGGCAAGAGGCGAATGCGGTTGGTATCGGCCAACTGGCGGTAATACTGGGTGCGCACCAGTTGTAGGTAGGCCAGGCGGGATCCTAGCCCCCCCAGGAGCAAGCCGCTGGCCAGCAGGAGCAAAACCAGGGCCCGATAACCCTGACCCACCGTTTTGGCCGGCGGGGATCCCAGCCAGCGAGGGCTACTGGTGGGCGGGGGAAGGACGCGGCGCGGGTCGGGGGGCCTGGAGTGGGGGGAAAACAGGGTTTTGGGATCCCGTTCCGCGGATGTGGTGATGTTGCCAACAGGGTAAAGTTTGGCCATGAAGAATTGCCGAATAAAGCTGCAACCCATCCACCCAGCGCACAAGGTTGAATGCCTGGGCGGTCTCTCTCAGCCAGTATCCCCGGCTGCGGCCAGCCTCGTCCAGGAGGGTTGCCGTGGATAGGGCAGAACAACAGCGGCTACGACAGGCTGCCTGGCTGATGCTGGGCAATGGCCTGCGCCTGGGGTTGTCCGGGGCCTATTTCATCCTGCTGGCGCGGCTGTTGGGGCCGGAAGCCTTTGGGGTGTTCTCCGCCATCTTGGCCTGCAGCAACCTGGCCGCCCCGTTTGGCCATTGGGGCCAGTCGGAACTGCTGATCCAGCGCCTGAGCGGCCGGGGATCCGCGGCGGCTGCCCAGGAGATCGGCCCCAGCTTGTGGTTGGCGGGGCTGGGCTGCGGGGGGATGACGCTGCTGTTAACACCTCTGTTGAGCCTTTGGCTGGCCGGGATCTCCCCCCTCGTGGTGGGGATCCTGCTGGGGAGCGACCTGCTGTTTATCGCCATCCCTGAGGTGTACAGGGGGATCCTGATCGGGCAAGAGCGGGTTGCCGGCGTGGCCCTCATCGATACCGGCATGGCGCTGGGGCGATTGGGGGCCGTATTGCTGGCGGCGGCCTTGGGCTGGGGATCCCTGGTGCAGTGGGCCGTGCTGTACGGCCTGATGGTGCTGGTCGTGCTGCTGCTGATGGCGCGGGGGATGGGACGGTGGAGCAAGCCTTCTCCCCCCTTGGCCTGGAGAGATCTGGGGGAACGGCTGGCGGCGGGCTGGGATTTTGCCGTGGGGCTGGCGGCGGCAAAAACCTTCACCGATTTGGACAAGCTGCTTTTGCCCCGTCTGGCCTCGGCAGCAGCGGGAGGGCTCTACAGCGCCGCCTACCGGGTGATCAACTTCTCGCAAACGCCGATGATCGCCCTGCTCACCAGCCACTTTGCCGAGCTGTGCCGCCAAGGACAAAAGGGCCTACGGCAGGGCTGCCGCTACGCCTGGCAGCTCTTCCCTTGGGTGGTGGGCTACGGCAGTTTGGCCGCCCTGGGGGTGGCGCTGGGCTCCTACGGGATCCCCTGGGTGCTGGGGTCGGCTTACCAAGAGACGGCCCTCATCCTGCGCTGGCTCAGCCCGGTCATCCTGCTGGAGGGGATCCACCTGCTGCTGTCTCACCTGCTCACCGCAGCCGGGCTGCAAAAGCCCCGCAGCCGTCTGCAACTGGCGGCACTGGGTCTGAACGGGCTTTTGAATGCGGTTTGGATCCCAAGGTGGGGTTGGCAGGGGGCGGCCTTAGCGACCTTGCTGTCGGAGCTGGCTTTGGTGCTGGCCTTGCTGCTATTGGTTCGCAGGCAATGGTGCTCTTGGGAGAGATCGGGACTTACGGGGCCTTGATGATTTTGTAGGTGGCTTTGGCGTCGGGGCCGAAACTGATCACATCTCCCGACCGGAGCTGGTGGGTGGTCAATTTCTGTCCGTTGATCAACAGGCCATTGGTGCTGGGCCGACCTTCCAGATCCCCATCCAAAATGCGGTAGCAATATTCTCCCTCTCGCTCGGCAGGAACCCGCAGCAGCATGGCGTGGTAACGGGAAGCAAACTGAGAGTTGAGACAAATGTCGTTCGCCAAGTCCCGACCGATGAAGTATTTGGCGGATCCCAGCACCTGAGTACGGCGGCCATCTCGGTCTTCCACGATCAAGATGTGCTGCTGAGTGCCGGAAGGAGAAGGCGCAGACTCAACCATACTTCTGCTGTGAGACCAGTATTGAAGTGTACCCCACACTATACCTAAGTTTGGCCCTCTTCCTGCCATTGCCGGGCCTGACCGATCCGATGGCTAGCGAGGGATGTTCTGGAGCAGTGGGCCAACCCAGCCGGGAAAGAGGGTGTAAGCTCCTACCGCCCATTGGGCCATGCCCACCACCACCTCCGACTTGGACTGGCAAGCGGCGTCCCAAATGGCTTCGGCCACTTCTTCTGGCCGGCTGGCCCAAAAACTCTCCAGCGCCTGTTGCATTTGCTCGCGGGCTTTCCCACCTGAGGCTTGGGATTGGCCGTCAGCAGGGGACTCCGGCCCCCCCTCATCCAGAAAGATGGCTCGCTTGAGAAAATCGCTGCTGACAATGCCCGGATGAACACCGATTACCTGGATCCCGTGGGGTTGCAGTTCCAGACGCAGCGCCTCTGTCAGCCCGCTGACTGCGTACTTGCTGGCACAATAGGCGCTCATTTGGGGCAGGGGCATTTTGCCGCCGATGGATCCCACGTTGATGATCTGACCTTTTTTGCGCTTCAGCATATCGGGGAGCACGGCCCGGATGGTGTACAAGTAGCCCCAAAAATTGACCGCCATCAGCGCCTGCCAGTGTTCCAGGGTGGTTTGCAAAAAAGGGCCGCTCATACAGATGCCGGCGTTGTTGATCAGGCAATCGATGCGGCCATAGCGTTCTAGGGTTCTCTCCACCAGGTTTTGCACCTGTTCTGGCTGCGTGACATCGGTGGGAACGGCCAAGACCTCGGCGTTTAGACTTTGCTCCAGGTCGATGGCCGTTTGCTTCAAAGTTTCGGCAGTGCGGGCGGCCAGGGCCAAGCGGTACCCCCCACGGGCAAAGGTGAAGGCGGTGGCTCTGCCGATGCCTTCGGAAGCGCCTGTAATTAAAACAACATCGGCCATCCTGCTTCTCCGCAAATCTGGACAGGGATCCCTCTACCTGTTGTAGCTTCTTTGAGGGTTGGGGATCCCTGCTTGGCCTGAGAGCTTAAGATACGGAACGGTAGCGAAGATAGGGTTTATGGCCTCTACCTACTCATTTGATATCGTCAGCGACTTCGACCGGCAGGAACTGGTGAATGCCGTGGATCAAGCCCGGCGGGAGATCAAACAGCGCTATGACCTCAAGGATACCCAGACAGAAATGGAGCTGGAGGAGGGATCCCTGACCATCACCACCGCCAACGACATGGCCCTCAACTCCATTCGGGAGCTGCTCCTCACCAAAGCGGCCAAGCGGGGCCTCTCCCTGAAAATCTTCGACTTCCAGCCGCCGGAGAGCGTCGGCGGCAACCGGGTGCGCCAAGTGGTTCGCCTCAAAAAGGGCATTGATGCCACGCTGGCCAAGCAGATCGCCAAGCAGATCCGCGACAACTTCAAGAAAGTGCAGCCTTCCATTCAAGGGGATCTGGTGCGGGTTTCCGGCAAGGATAAGGACGAGCTGCAAGCGGTGATTCAAATGCTCAAGCAGCAGGACTACCCGGTGGCGTTGCAATTTGTTAATTATCGCTAGGGAACCGTTGAGCCTCCGTCCCTTCCCCCTCAATTCCCATCCAAATTCAGGATCGCTGGACTCACAGCAAGGCAACGGTAATGCAACAGTTCGTTCACATTTCCAACTCCCCTCTTCTTCTGGGGGCAGGGGTGAGGGTTATAGTCATTTCAAACAGCAATGAAACGGTTCGTTACGTCGTTATTGCTCCGCAACGCCGTCGCGAACGCGCCGCTCTAACTCCCCTCTCCCTCAGGGAGAGGGGCTGGGGGTGGTCGCGTAAGCGGCGCGGAGCGCTTGGGCCTCAGGGAGAGGAACTGGTCGAAGAGCGCTTGGGGAAATGAGCGCCTGGGAGCTGTTTCAATCTAGTCTGAAATGACTACAGCCTACCCCCTTTAAAGCCTGAGTTGCCGGCCAAGTGGGGTCGGAAACTTTGCCGAGCAATCTTGTGCACGTGGCCGACGCAATCAAGCCAACAAGTCCTTGAGAACCTCATTGGAAAACAGCCAGCCCGCCGGCGGGATCAGCCGCAGCCGCCCGGCCTCACAACTGGCCCAACCCTTCTCAAAATAGGGATCCAGTCTCTCCAAGGCTTGCTTCAGCTTGTTGTCGCCAAAACGCTCTTGTAAATGGCCTAAATCCAGCCCTTCTTGTAAGCGCAACCCCAACATCAAAGTATCCATCCAAACTTCCTCTGGGGATGCTTCCGGGGGGAGGGGGTGGGCTTTGGCTTTCACCTGCTCAAAATAGTCGTAAAGGGTTTTGGGCTGCTGAATGCGCCGTCCCTCTTCGTAGCCGACGGATCCCATGCCAAAGCCAAAGTAAGGGCGATTTTCCCAGTACACCCGGTTGTGGCGGCAGGCATACCCAGGGCGGGCAAAATTGGAGATCTCATAGTGAATGTAGCCTGCTTGGGTGAGCAGCTCTCGCGCCATCAAGTACATTTCAACTGTGGTTTCCTCAGTGGGCAAAGGTGCATCTCCCGGTCGGTACATCCGACCAAATCGGGTTCCCGGCTCAATCGTTAAATCATAGATGGAGACATGGGTGGGGTTGATTTCAAGAACAGCCTGCAGCGATTGCTGCCAGTGCTCCAAGGTCTGGTAGGGCAGCCCAAAGATCAAGTCCAGGTTGAAATTCTCAAAGCCCACTGCCTGCAAGTCGGCCACGGCTTCGTAGACTTCTTCCACCCCATGCAGGCGGCCACAGGCGGCCAGCAGCTCAGGTTGAAACGCCTGTACCCCCAAGCTGATGCGGTTAACCCCCAGATCCCGGTAGCCCGCCAACTGCTCCCGCGTCAGGGTGCCAGGGTTGGCCTCCAGCGAGATCTCGCAGTTGGGATGAAACGGGATCCTCTCCCGCAGTTGAGCCAAGATCCGGCCCAACTGCTCCACCGTCAGCAGGGAAGGGGTGCCGCCGCCGAAAAAAATGCTGGTCAAGGGCTGGGGATCCCCGGCCAAATGGCGGTAGCGGTAGGCGCCGCCGATCTCCTGGCAGAGCCTCTGCACATAGGTTTCCATCAGCTCGCGGGTGCCCAGGCCGGTGGCAAAGTCGCAGTAGTAACAGCGCTGCCGGCAGAAGGGGATGTGCAGATAGGCTGCTGCGGGCCAGCCAAGCTGAGTGGAGAGGATAAGGTTTTCCTCAGATGCTGCAACTACCATAGCTCCCTACCTTGCTAAAACCACTATACTGGTAGGCTCCTAAACGCTTTAGGAAAAGGGATCCCATGAAAGCCGTGCGCCTGGCGGTGATCGACTATGATGCCGGCAACTTGCATTCGGCTTGCAAAGGGCTGGAGCGGGCCGGGGCCGAGGTGCAGCTAGTAACAGAGCCGGCTGGGCTGGAGGCTTTTGATGGCATTGTCCTGCCCGGCGATGGGGCTTTCGACCCGGCCATGCAGCAGTTGCGGGCGCGGGGCTTTGAAGAGGCAATCCGAGCAGCAATCGGGCGGCAGCAGCCCTTTTTGGGCATTTGCCTTGGGCTGCAGGTTTTGTTCGAGGGCAGCGAAGAAGGGACAGAGCCAGGGCTGGGCCTTGTGCCGGGGCGGGTGCAGCGCTTTCGACCGGAGCCTGGCCTGCGCATCCCCCACATGGGCTGGAACCAGTTGCACCTTACCCAGCCCCAGTCTCCTCTTTGGGCAGGGATCCGCGACCAAAGCTGGGTTTACTTTGTCCACTCCTACCACGCCGTGCCCAGCGACCCAAGCTGGGTGGCCGCCACCACCCAACACGGCAGCCAAACCTGCGTGGCCGCCATTGCCGGCGGCGCTTTGTTGGCCACCCAGTTTCACCCCGAAAAGTCCGGCCCGGTTGGTTTGAAGATCTTGCAAAACTTCGTGGACTTTGTGGCAGGATCCCTGGCCTAGACCTCGATTTTTCCCAAGCCCCATGAACTACTGGCTGATGAAATCGGAGCCCAGCGTCTACAGCATCTGGGATCTGCAGCGGGAGGGCCAAACCCTTTGGGACGGCGTGCGCAACTACCAAGCCCGCAACTACCTAAAAGCCATGCAGGTTGGGGATCGCGCCTTTTTCTACCACTCCAACGCCAACCCCCCCGGCATAGCCGGCCTGATGGAGATCCGAGAAACCCAGGTGGTCGATCCCAGCCAGTTTGATCCCACCAGCCCCTACTACGATCCCAAGTCAACCCCTGCGGATCCCCGCTGGCACACGGTGCGGGTGCACTTTGTTGCCGCCTTTGAGCGCTTGATCCCTTTGGCCGAGTTGCGAGCTGCCTTCACCCCCGATGAGCTGGAGGTGGTGCGACGAGGCACGCGCCTGTCGGTGATGCCCGTTCCCCAGGTTGTTGCCGAGCGGCTGCTGGCATTGGCGACTGCTCCTACTTAGCTGCTTCCGTTTCTGAAGATTCAGAGCGCAAAGAGATACAGCGTACCTGAAGCTTCTTAACGAATCCGAAAAATAGGAAACTGGGTATTCAACACCTGCCTAGGATTGAGAAAGCGACCTAGGGCGAGGTCATTGTGGCGCTGCGCGATGA
>NZ_JANSJB010000043.1:0-20130 GCF_047462355.1 Synechococcus sp. H55.9
GAGTTAACCCTCACCCCCAGCCCCTCTCCCTGAGGTGCCCAAGCGCTCCGCGCCGCTCACGCGACCACCCCCAGCCCCTCTCCCTGAGGCCCTCACCCCCAGCCCCTCTCCCTGAGGGAGAGGGGAGCTGGGATCCAGGCAACCAACTATTTTGTTGCTATTTGAAATGACCGTGAAAGCCTCAGTTGCAGCCGCCCTCAAGTCCGTCCATCTCCCTGAGAGGAAAGCCATGATCACCCTGCAAGAGATCCTGCCCGGCCACTGCTTTAGCCCTGCCTACTACATCCGTCCCGACATCCACAGCGGCCTGCTCTACAGCCGGGGAGGATACCGCCTGGCGGCCTTTCCCATGCCTCTCCTGGAAGCCATCTACGCCGGCTTGCGCTACGAGACCGGGCAAGCCACCCGTGTCATCCTCTACAACTGTGGCCGCGAGTGGGGAGAAGCATTTTTCCGCCGCATCGAAGACGAACTCTCCCGCTACTACCAGCAACCGCTGCAGGAATTGCCGCTGGGGATCTTCCTGGATGCCCTCAGCGATCTCTGGGCCACCCACGGCTGGGGCCGCCTGGAGCTGGATTTTTCCGCTGCTGACCGCGGCCTGGTGGAGGCTAGGATCCGCAACTCCGGCTTTGCCCTGGCTGCTCGTGCCAGCCTCAGCCCAGAGGAGCTGTCTGCCCAGCGGGAGCCTGCCGGCTATCTAGAGGCAGGAATGCTGGCCGGCCTCTTCTCGTTGCTCTCGGGCCGGGATCTGGTCTGTGTGCAGACCACCTGTGAATCCCTGGGAGCCGACTGCAACCGCTTCCTCATCGGCACGGCTCAGCGGCTGCACAATTGCGAAGAATGGGTGCGCAGGGGCCTCTCCCACGAGGAGATTTGGGATCGGCTGGCCGCCGGTTCCTAGCCCTGGCCAGCAGGGTTTTCAAAAGCTGGCTAGGGCAGGTAGGGTTGGAAATCTTGGGTGACCGTCAGGGTCAAGTTGGCGTTGGGATCGATCACCGCCACCTCCGGCGCCGTCACATTGCCGATCACGGCCCCTGCTGCCGCTCCACCTAGCACCTTCTCCGTCGAGATCACCCGGTCGCCGAACAGGCCGCCCAAGATCGCCCCTGCCGCCGCCCCGATCAGGGCATCTTGCACGATCGCTTCCCCAGAAGTGTGGCGGGGATCCTTGCGCAGCGGGATTACCTGGCTTTGGGCGTAGAGAGGATAGGATTGGCCGTTGAAGATCAAGGCCCGCGAGACAAACTGGGTGCCGCCGCTCACCGGCTGGAATTGGCCTTCTAGGATAGCTCCCGCCGGCACGACCATGTTGCCGTAGATATCCCGCAGGGGAGTCTCCAGGCTAAGGCTGACGGCGCGGGTTTCGCCAGGGGCAATCAAGAGGGCTTCCGGAGAGCGATGCACGGCTTGGATGAGATCCCCAGAGCGCAACAGCAAGGTGGTTTGCAGTTGAAAGGGCTGGCTTGGCTCATCAGGGGGAAGGGGGTTCACCGGGCGCCATCCCTGGCCGGGGGGCGGTGGCGGCAAGGGATCCCTTTGCGCCAAAACCGGGGTGGCTGCCGGTAGCCAGAGAAAACCGGCGAGTAGAGGAGCCAACAGACGACGGGCTGGGTTGGTCATGGTCTTACCCCCGATCTACCACTTCTACGTTAGCTGTAAGCCGGCCAAAGCTGGGGACAACAGCCCTGTCTGGCCTTCTATCCCCATCAAAGCCAGTTGGATATAGGGTGGCTACTCCAGGCAAGCAGATTCCGCTGCTCTTCAACCCAGATGGAAGTACGGAAAAGCGCCGCGGCTGCCGCCTTGGGATCCCTGCTGTCCATGCTAGATTAGGCCCTAGGTTTCGCAGGGGGCCAAGGTATTTCTGCGCTCCCAGCTCTTCTCTTCCTTGACTCAGGTAGCTATGAAGCGCAGCACATCCATGCCGGGCCAACCTTCTCCCAGTTCAGAAGCTTCTGCTCAACCTGCCCGTTTGCATCAGCAGGACGGAGTTCGTTCCTTTTTTGAGCCTTTGGCCGTTCTTAAGTCTCTTCTCTCGCCGCTGCTGCTGGTGCTCTTGGGCATTGGGCTAGGAGCAGCTCTCATGGGAAGCAACGGAGTATCTGCGCAAACGACGGCAACCCCGCCCCAACTGAACCTGAATTTTATCGCCGAGGTGGCGCAAAAGGTGGGGCCGGCGGTGGTGCGCATCGACTCCGAGCGGACGGTGCGTGTTCCGGGCGCTTTTCCAGAGGAGTTCTTTAGCGATCCCTTCTTCCGGGATTTCTTTGGCCAAGCGATCCCTTCCATCCCCCGCCAACGGCGGCAACAGGGCACTGGCTCCGGCTTTATCATCAGCCCGGACGGCCAGATCATCACCAACGCCCATGTGGTCGAGGGATCCGACAAGGTGACGGTGACGCTCAAGGATACCCGCAGCTTTGACGGCAAAGTAATTGGCACCGACCCGGTGACGGACATTGCGGTGGTGAAGATCGAGGCCCAGAACCTGCCGACGGTGAAGCTGGGCCGCTCCGAACTGCTGGAGCCGGGCCAGTGGGCCATTGCCATCGGCAACCCCCTGGGGCTGGACAACACCGTAACCGCTGGGATCATCAGCGCTTTGGGCCGCTCCAGCGGCGAGATCCGCGTGCCCGACAAGCGGGTGTCTTTTATCCAGACGGATGCGGCCATCAACCCCGGCAACTCAGGCGGCCCCCTGCTCAATGCTCAAGGGGAGGTGATCGGGGTGAACACGGCTATCATCCAAGGGGCGCAAGGGCTGGGCTTTGCCATTCCCATCGAGACAGCCCAGCGGGTGGCCAACCAGTTGATCGCCCGCGGCAAGGTGGATCACCCCTACCTGGGCATCCGTATGCTCACCCTCACCCCCGACCTGAAGGAACGTCTCAACCAGGATCCCAACAGCCGCATTTTCGTGACGGTGGATCAGGGGGTGCTCATCGGCGAGGTGATCCAGGGATCCCCGGCAGAGCGGGCGGGCCTGCGCGCCGGAGACATCATTCTTGCCATCAATGGCCGCGCCGTCACCACCGCCGACCAAGTGCAACAGGAGGTGGAGCGCACCGAGGTGGGCAGCACCCTGGAGCTGGAGATCGAGCGAGCTGGGCGGCGGCAGAAGATCCGGGCCGTCACCGGATCGTTCCCGGCCCCCGGCAGAGGCTAATGGGATGGGGTTGAGGCTCTGGGGCGGGGCAATGCCGGTAGTGCCGCTGTCGCTCTTGCAGTTACGGATCGGGGACAATAATGGTTTAATGGTGGCTTAACAGTCGCAACTTCCTGGCCCAGGCCGGAACACTCTCGGCAGGGCCGCTTGTCTCGAGTTGGGGATCCCTTTTGCCATGCTCAAAACCACTCGTCGCCTGGCTCTGCTGGCCCTCTCGGGGCTGGCCGCCCTTGTTCTTGCCCCTCAAGCGGGCCTTGCCAAACCGATTGTGGTCGGCTCTAAGGACTTCACCGAGCAGTTTATCTTGGGGGAAATGTACGCCTTGGCTCTGGAGGCGGCGGGGTTGGCGGTGGAGCGCAAGCTCAACCTGGGGGGAACGCCGGTGGCCCATGCCGGCCTGCTGAGCGGCGAGATCGATCTCTACCCGGAGTACACTGGCACCGGCCTGCTGACGGTGCTCAAGCTGCCCAGCAGCAGTGACCCGGCCCAGGTATACGCGACGGTGGCCCGCGAGTACGAGCGCCAGTTCCAACTGGTTTGGCTGGATCCGGCCCCCATGAACAACACCCAGGCCCTGGCCATGACCCGCGCCAGAGCGGCGGAGCTGGGCATCACTACCCTCTCAGACATGGTGGCCAGAGCAGGCGAGCTGGTGATGATCGGGCCGCCGGAGTTTCAAGCCCGCGAAGACGGCCTGCCGGGACTGCGAGCAGTCTACGGCAACTTTCGCCTCAAAGCCTACAAGGCGGTGGATCCCGGCCTGCGCTACCAGGGCTTGGTCAATGGGGAGGCGGATGTGGCGGTGGCCTTTGGCACTGACGGGGAAATTGCCGCCTTTGACCTGGTGGTGCTCAAGGACGACAAGCAGCTTTTCCCCCCTTACCAGGTGGCGCCGGTGGTGCGCAAAGATACCCTGGAGGCCAACCCCGGCATCGCCACTGCTTTGAACGCCCTTGCTCCGTTGCTGACGGACGAGGTGATGCAGCGGCTGAACTACGAGGTGAGCGGCAAGCGCAAGGAGCCGGCAGAGGTGGCGAGATCCTTCTTGGTGGAGGCCGGTATTTTGAAGGAATAGCCGTTGCCCGAGGCCCCGGCGTGAGCACCCTTGAATTCGAGCGGGTATCGCTGCGCTTCCCCCACAGTTCCCGTCCGGCTGTGGAGGAGTGCAGTTTTTCTGTGGCCTCAGGCCAGTTGGTGGTCATCCTCGGCCCTTCCGGCTGCGGCAAAACCACCCTTCTGAAGATGGTGAACCGGCTGCTGGAGCCCACCCAAGGACAGATTCGCCTGGATGGGCAGGATATCCGCCACTTTCCGGTGACGGCGCTGCGCCAGCGCATCGGCTATGTCATCCAGCAGGTGGGGTTGTTTCCCCACATGACGGTGGCCCAGAATGTGGCGGTGGTGCCGCGACTTTTGGGCTGGCCAAGGGAGCGCATCCGCGAGCGAGTGGACGAGCTGCTCAGCTTGGTCAACTTGCCCCCCCAAGAATACCGACGTCGCTACCCGGCTCAACTCTCAGGCGGCCAACAGCAGCGGGTGGGGCTGGCGCGGGCGCTGGCCGGGGATCCGGATCTGCTGCTGATGGACGAACCCTTTGGGGCCCTCGACGCCATCACCCGTAGCAAGCTACAAGATGAGATCCTGCGCCTGCAGCGGCGACTGAGAAAGACCATCCTCTTCGTCTCCCACGACGTGGAAGAGGCGCTGCGCCTGGCAGATCGCATCTTGGTGATGCAGCAGGGGCGAGTGGTGCAGTTCGATACTCCCTTTCGACTGCTCACCCAGCCGGCCACCCCCTTTGTCAGAGAGCTATTGGGGGCAGACGACATGGTGCGGCAACTGAGCGTGCTGCGGGTGGAAACGGCGATGGAGCGGATCCCGCACAACCACCAGATCCAGGAGGGGGCGGTGGTAAAGCCCCACGAAACCCTACGGCGGGCCTTGTCGCTGCTGCTGCGCACGGGGGCGGCGGCTCTCACGGTGTGGGAAGACGGGCGGGCTATCGGCATCGTTACCCTGGATCACATCCGCCATCTGGCCATGCTGGAGGGGGGATCCGCATGAGCTACCTTCTCCGCCATCCCGGCTTGGTGTGGCAGCTTACCCAAGAGCACCTAGCAATGGTGGCGACGGCCTTGGGGATTGCGCTGGTGCTGGCGCTGCCGTTGGCTTTGCTGGTTCACCACGTGCGCTCGCTAGCCCTACCGCTGATGGGGATCCTCAGCATCCTGTACACGGTGCCCAGCCTGGCTCTAATCATTTTGTTGATCCCTTGGTTCGGGCTCAATGCCCGCTCGGTGGTGGTGGCGATGGTGCTCTACTCGCAGGTGATCTTGGTGCGCCACCTGTACGTGGGTTTGCAATCAGTGGAGCCGGCTCTTCTGGAGGCAGCCAAGGGTCTGGGGATGAACCTCTGGCAGCGGTGGTGGCAGGTGCAGCTACCCCTGATGCTGCCGGTTGCCCTGGCCGGCTTGCGGCTGGCGGCAATTGTGGCCATTGCCATTGCCACGGTGGGGGCCAAGTTTGGGGCAGGGGGGCTGGGCACCCTGCTTTTTGAGGGCATTGCCCAGGCCGGTCGCTACGACAAAATCTGGGCTGGATCTCTAGCGGTGGGATCCCTGGCCTTGCTGGTGAACACGGCTCTGCTGGGGCTGGAGTGGGCGGCTCGCCGCGGCTGAGGGGATAGGCTTTCATCAGGTCTATCTTCGTTTCTGTGGGACGACGCTGGGTGTAGCATGGCTGAGCAACCAAGGACTCCGTCTCCCTGGCGCGAGCGGGTGAGGGATTGGCCATCCCGCAGCGATGTGGAGCTGATGGAAGCGCTCACAGCAGGGCATTCTGTTGCCCTGGCTGTACTCTACGATCGCTATGCCGGCTTGATCTGTGGGCTGGCCCTTAAGATCCTGGGCCATGCGGCCGAGGCGGAAGATCTGACTCAGGCGGTGTTTGTCGAACTGTGGCACAAGCCCGACTATGATCCGCGGCAGGGATCCGTGAGCAGTTTTTTGTGTGCGTTGACCCGTTCGCGAGCCATTGAGCGTCTGCGCTCCCAGGATAGCCATCAACGTTTTTTGAAACACTGGCAACCCCTGCTCGCCGCCGATGGCAGTGCTCCGATCCCTTTTGAGCAGCTCTCCCTCGAGGAGCGACGGCAAGCGGTGCAGGAGGCCCTCAGCCAACTGCCGGAAAGCCAACGGCAGGTTCTCGAGCTGCTCTACTACCAGGGGTTGAGCCAGGCGGACATTGCCCAACACTGGGGGATCCCGCTGGAGGCGGTTAAAGCCCGCACTCGCCAGGCCCTCTGCAAGTTGCGGGAATCGCTCTCCTTGGAGTTAAGTTCTGGGTCTGAAGCCGCCTCGCCCCCTTCATCAGAAGCACAGGAAGAACTGGCCGGCTATCTGCTGGGGGACTTGTCTCCTGAACAGGCAAGCGCCCTGGAGGCACGCCTAACCCAAGACCCGCGGTTGCTGGCAGAGTTGCAGGCCCTGCAAGAAACCCTGCATCTGCTGCCCTATGGGTTGCCAGGGGTGATTCCGCCGGCCAGCTTGCGGGGCAAGGTGATGGCAGAGGCGGGCATTGAGGAGGCGCTGACCCCTCTTCAGCCGGCACTGTCCTCTCTGGGGTTCGGTCGCCTCACGGCTGAGTGGCGCTGGGTAGGGGGCTTGGCGGCAGGGGCCTTGGCTTTGCTGGTTTTCGACAACTGGCGACTGCGGCAGGCGCTGCAACTGGCCCGGCTAGAATCGGTGCAGACATTGTCCCATCTCTTGCAACAGCCGGGATCCCGTCTGGTGAACTTGCAGGGAGAGGTGGGGTCGGCCAACCTGCTGTTGCGCCCAGGAGAGTGGCAGGAGGTGGTCTTGGCGGCAAGGGATCTGCCCCAACCGGCCCCTGGAGAGCGTTACCACCTCTGGCTCAAGCTGGACGACGGCGAGATCCTCCACTGCGGCACCTTTCAGGTGGATGCCCAGGGATCCGCGCTTGTGGCCTTGCGCCCGCCACACCCGCTGCCAGAGGGCGCCCGCCCCCAAGAGGTGCTGGTTACGGCCCAAGCCGCTGCCGTCCCTCGCCAACCCCAGGGTGAGGTTCTCTTGAAAGCCAAGGTGTCTTGGGAAAAGTGAAAGGGAAGATGCGGGGATTGGCTTTGTCGGTGGGGTTGGCCCTGCTGGCTCTGTGGTGGACGGATCCCACCCCAACCACCCTGAGCCGATACACCACTTCCTTGCAGGAGCGCACTCCCTCGCAGCTCCACAACATTCGCCAGGCTGCCCAAAGCCTGGATGGGGTTTACATTCAGCCAAGGGCAGTTTTTTCTTTCAACCAGGTGGTAGGGCCGCGCACCCTCGAGCGGGGCTATCTGCCTGCGCCGGTATTCATGGTGGCCGAAACCCTGGATTCGGTTGGGGGCGGGATCTGTCAAGTCTCCTCCAGCCTATACAACGCTGCTCTGCTGGCGGGGCTGGAAGTGGTGGAAAGGCACCCCCATTACCGCCCCGTGGAGTCGGTGCCCCCCGGCCTGGATGCCACCGTTTGGTACGGCTTGGCCGACCTCAAGCTGCGCAACCCCTTCCCTTGGCCGGTGCGCCTGCGCCTTCAGATCCGCGGCCAAAATCTCATCGTGTCGGTGCTGGGACGGGGATCCCGCCACGCCCTCCAGATCTCCCCCATCCGCGTGGAGCAGCAGCGGCTGGATCCCCAGCATTTGCAGGTGAGCGTCTATCGCGGCAACAAGCTCCTCTCCCAGGATCGCTATGTCCTGGATCCCTAGAAAGACCGTCTTAGCCCACCCCTCAGGAGCCCATCCCAGGCCACCTCAACAGCAGCACCGGGATCCTTGTAAAGCTTTATACCCAAAATTCAGCGACAGGGTCGGCGACAACCCTCAAACCCTGATTCTTCCGTTGATCCGGTCGATCCCTTGCTGGGCAAGGGTTTCAGGCCCCTCGGCGACAAAAAGTGAGGGGAAATTGCAGCCCAAAACGAGACCCTGTCGATCTGGGCCCCTGGATTGGGTAAGGGCTATAGTCGGGGAGAGTTGCTTCCTTTCGGGGAAGTGGAATTAATGGAAACAAAACAAATGTGATCCTCTTTCACTTCTAGCCAGCTCCCACCTGGATAGTCGGGGCTGCGGCTGCCGCGGCCTGCTTTTAAGAGCTGGATCCCGGCTTCCACCTGATCAAAGGTGGGGTGGTGGGGCAGCACCAGGGACAAAAATCGGAACATCACCTGTCGCTGCAGGGCTAAGGGGGCGGCCCGCAAGGGATCCCGTCGCAGCCCTGGCAAAGTGGGCTCATACACCTGCGCCCAGAGCTGATCTGCCTGGGCTACCACCAGCTCGTGTTCTGCTTGTAGCAGCGTGGCAGCTCGGTTCAGAGCCACTTCCAGTTGGGGGTTAAAGTGTTGCTTCAGGTAGGGCATCACCTCTAGGCGGAGGCGGTTGCGGCCATGGGCCAGATCTTGGTTGCTGCGATCCGGCCAGACCGGCAACTGGTGCTGCCGGCAAAATTGCTCGGTTTCCCAACGAAAAAGGCCCAGCAGGGGGCGCACCAACCGGGCAGAGGTGGGATCCCGCTCGTCCAGGCGGCGCTGCCAATCTAGGCTGCTCAGCCCGGCGGCTCCTGTCCCCCGCAGCAAATTCCACAACAACGTCTCTGCGCGATCGCTGGCCGTATGCCCCATCACCACGGCGCTGCACTCCCAAATGCGGGCCCATTTGTCCAACTGTTGGTAGCGCCAAGCCCTGGCCCCTGCCTCATCTCGGCGGATGGGATCCGCAGTTGCAACGGCATGGATTAGCCCCTGCTGCTGCAGCCATCGCTGCAAAAAGCGGGCACACTCCGTTTCGTCCGCCGACCAACGGTGATCACAATGCAGGACAAACAGCTTCCAGTCCCAGCGAGGCTGCAGATCCCGCAGGATCTGGAGCAGGCAAAAGGAATCTTGACCGCCGGAAAAAGCCACCAGCAAGCGCTCGCCGGGGTGAAGAAGCTGCCGCTGCCGGATGGCGTGTTGTACCCGCAGGTGAAAAGAAGAGAGCCTGGTCACAGCTTGCTATTGCTCGGGTGCAGCCCAGACCCTGCCCCCCTAAGCAAGAGCCCGAGTCAGGTGAGAGGCCACCGCCTGCACAGCCGCAATGCTGCGCTCGTAGGCCATTCGGGTCGGCCCCAGCAAGGTGACAGTACCCAGAGGAGCCGAGCGGCGGTGGTAAGTGGCAGCGATAACCGTACAGTGGTGCAAAGACTCCAGCGGGTTCTCGCTGCCGATGTAGATGATCACCGGGATATTGCGGTCGGGCTGTCCTGAATCGTTCCCCCTTGAGCCCCCATCGGTCAAATGGAGCCCAATCATTCCCTGGAGTTGCTCCGCCCCTTCCTCGATCAACTGCATCACCGCCTGCACCTGCCGGGCTTGGGAAAACTCCGGTTGACGCATCAGCTCTGTCATGCCGGCACTGAACACCTGCCCGAGAGATGGCCGCAGATAGCGTTGTACCACCGAGCGCAGCAGTTGCTGCAGCCAATGGCTGTAGGCGCGAAACTCTTCATCCAGCTTCAGCCAGCTCAAATCCTGCAACTCGGCAAAAGTCTTGCCCCGCAGCTTCAGGGTGAGGAAGTTGCTGAGCAATCGCAATTCATCTTCCAGATCCTCTTGGCAGTCGCTGGGCCACTCGGGTGGGCTGACCAAGGCCGAATGGGTTTGATAAGAATCGGTAACCACCAACACCATCACCCGCCCTGGCGCCACCGACACCAACTGCACGTGGTGAATGGCCACCACCGGCCCCTGGGGTGGGGTGATCAGAGCAATGCAGCCGCTCAGATGGGCCAAAAGCTGGGCCACCCTCTGGAGAAGACTGTCCAGGTCGTCGCCCAGCTCGCGGCCAAGCTGATCCAGCAACTGCTGCAGAGCAGGATGGGGATCCGGCTGAGGAGCATCGCAGGGGATCCCATCCATGTTGGCAGAGGTCAACAGATCGTTTACATAGACCCGATAGCCAAAGTCGGA
This sequence comes from Synechococcus sp. H55.9, assembly GCF_047462355.1. Classification (NCBI taxonomy): domain Bacteria; kingdom Bacillati; phylum Cyanobacteriota; class Cyanophyceae; order Synechococcales; family Synechococcaceae; genus Synechococcus; species Synechococcus sp. H55.9. The sequence goes on from NZ_JANSJB010000043.1 coordinate 10,172, forward strand.
AGGAACCCGCCCGGCGGAGGTGTGGGGCTGAAACAGTAACCCAACCTGCTCAAGGGTGGCCAAGTCGTTACGAATGGTGGCCGTGCTCACCCCAAAGTTATAGGACTGAGCCAAGGTTTTGGAACCGACAGGTTCAGCCGTCGCAATGTAGCTGCGCACCGTCGCCCAGAGAATCTTGCGCTGTCTGGGAGTCAGTTCGAGTTTCATAGCTCATCAAAAGAACCTAGTCAATCCATATCAAAGGAAACTGCTAAACAAAGCCGGTAAATTGCTCCAAGATAAATCAACTCAGGGCCGAGATACAAATCTAAACAAACCTTGACGACTACTACACCTATTTATCTATTGTTACTCTTTCAGGAGAGGCTGCCCAGGAAGGAAGATGCAACATCGGGTACCGAGACCGTCAGTGCTGGAGAAGGGCGGGTGGTTCCTCATACAACTTGGGAGCCTCTTGTTGGCCCAGAGGTGGTACAAGTTAAATCAACTCTAGGCTAACGTGGCGCCCTGCCGTCTCTTCTGTATCGTTTTGTATCTTTGAGGTGACCTCATGTACCTGTCTCCCCAGGAGAAAGACAAGTTGTTGATCTACCTGGCGGCCCAGTTGGCTCGGGATCGGCGGCAGCGAGGCCTCAAACTCAACTACCCCGAGGCGGTGGCCTACCTGAGCGCAGCCGTTTTGGAGGGGGCACGGGAAGGGAAAACGGTTGCCCAGTTGATGAGCGAGGGGCTGACCTGGCTGAGCCGAGAGGACGTGATGCCTGGGATCCCGGAGATGATCCCGGAAATTCAAGTGGAGGCCACCTTCCCCGACGGAACCAAGCTGGTGACCCTGCACCACCCCATTCGCTAGCTGCTTTCTAAGGATCCCCCAACGACTCACAGACTTCAGGAGGTTGCCACCATGGCTCGCCAACCCAAAACCCCGCCTGCTGCGGACCCTGCACCGGTTCTGATCCCGGGGGAGCTGCTGCTGGCAGAGGATCCCATCCAAGCCAATGTCGGACGGGCCAGCGTGACCCTGGAGGTGACCAACCGAGGGGATCGGCCCATTCAGGTGGGATCCCATTTTCACTTTTTCGAGGTGAACCGGGCTCTGGTGTTCGATCGCGCCGCCAGCTTTGGCATGCGCCTCAACATTCCTTCCGGCCAAGCGGTGCGCTTTGAGCCGGGGCAAACCCATCGGGTGACGCTGGTGGCTTTGGGAGGCAAGGGGCTGGTGCACGGCTTCAATCGGCTCACAGAAGGTACGGTAAGCTCTGCTGCCCAAAAGCGGCTGGCTCTGGCGCGGTTGCAGGCGTGGCTGGGCTAGGCCTGGACATAACGCCCCCCGAAGTATGCAGCTTTGGGCATCTGGGCTGAGGCTTGGCCATATCCCCACCTCGCCTCAGATCCAGGAGAGTAGGGCTATCCAATTCTTCCGTTTCTAGGAGCCGGCCAATGTCGGAGCGCGAGACCGTCTGGTGGATGTGGGTGCAAGGCTTGGGGCTCAATCTTTCGGGGTTGGCGCTGCTGGCTGCAGCAGGCGCTGCCTTTGGCCCTCTCAGTTGGACAAGTATGACGGTGGCGGTGATGTTGAAGCTCATCGGGGATAGCCAACTGCTGCGGGGCTACTGGCTTTGGCAAAGCCGGCGGCAACAGGTGGGATCCCAGCCCGTCGGCTCGGCAGCAGCGCTCCAAAGTCAAGTTTGAACGGTTACCAAACAGCCTGGTCGTGGATCTTCAGCTCCCCTCTCCCCCTGAGGGAGAGGGGGCGGGGAGCGCTTGGGCCAGCGGCAAAGTGTCTTAACCTTGTTGGAAACGACCGTAAGTGAGTTTGAAACAGCCCAACCCTCACCGCAAGTGGGCCACGGTCGCGCCGGTGCCGCCGTCTTGGGGATCCGCTGGGGCAAACCTCTGGACGCGGGGGTGATTTTGTAAGTAAGCTTGTACGCCGGCCCGCAAGCGCCCGGTGCCGTGGCCGTGGATGATCCAGACAGGGCCGGGGGGAGCTTGGGCAAAGTGCTGTTCCAGAATGGCCTCGGCATCGGCCACGGTTTTCCCCCGCAGATCGAGGGTGTTCTGGCTGGTGCGCAGGTTGAGGGGAGCGGTGGCTGCTGGGGCGGGAGGTGGGGCCTTGGGGCGTTGGCGCTGCTGGGCCTGCTGCTCGTCAATGGGATCCAACTGCTCCCGCGGCACCGTGAATTTGAGGATGCCGCTGCGCACCACATACACATCCCCTGTGACGGCGATCACCTCTCCCGTCTGCCCCAGGCCTCTCAGCCGCACCCGATCCCCCACCTCTGGCACAAACTCCCTATCCGCAGGCGGCGGCGAGGGAGAGTAGCGCTGCTGGATTTGCGCCAGCTCGGCCGTGATGCGCTGGGGATCCTCTCCCTGCTGCAATTTGCGGATGGCGGCGGCCACTTCCTGACGGGCGGCAGCCAACAGGGCTTGCAGACCTTGGTTTTGCTTGTGCTCCAGTTGGGCTTCCCGCTCGGCCATTTGGCGGCTGCGCTGCTGCATTTGCTGATATAAGCTCTCCAGCTCTCGATGCAGGGCTCCCACCTGGGCTGCCCGCGCTTCCAATTGGGCCCGCTGCGCTTCCAGCCCGGCAATCACCTGATCCACCTGGCTTTCTCCCTGCAGGTGCTGCTGGGCCCGTTGCAGGATCTCGGGATCCAGGTGCAGCCGTCGGGCGATGGCCAAGGCATTGGAGCGACCGGGGATCCCCCACAACAGGCGATAGGTGGGGGCCAGGGTGGTCTCGTCAAACTCCACCGAAGCATTTTCAAAGCCGGGATGTTGGTACTTCAGGGCCTTCAGCTCGCCGTAGTGGGTGGTGGCCAAGGTGAGCAACGCCTTTTCCGAGAGATACTCCAACAGCCCAGCCGCCAGGGCGGCGCCTTCTGTGGGATCCGTGCCCGCCCCCACCTCATCCAGCAGGACAAGGGCCGGCGCCGGGTCGGACTGCAGAACCCGCACCATGCGGCTGATGCGGTGGATGTGCCCCGAAAAGGTGGAGAGATTTTGTTGCAGGGATTGCTCGTCGCCGATGTCGGCATAAACGCCATCGAACCAGGGCAGTTGGGGCGGATCCTGAGCCGGCAGGAAGATCCCCGCCTTGGCCATCAGCGCCAACAGCCCCAAGGTTTTCAAGGCAACGGTTTTGCCGCCGGTGTTGGGGCCGGTGATAACCACGACACGAATGGACTCCGAGAGGGTGAAGTCGATGGGGATCACCTCCGCGCCCTGGCCTTCTGCGCGGCACTGCCACAACAGCAGAGGGTGGCGGGCCTGCCGCAGGCGCAGTCCTGCCGAGACAAACTGGGGGCGATGGCCGTCCAGCCAGAGACTGTAGCGGCCACGGGCCAAGGCCACATCCAGCCCCACCATCACCGCCTGCAGATGCTCCAAATCCTCGGCAACAGATCCCACCTGGGCCGAGAGGGCGGCCAAGATCCGCTCTTCCTCTGCCTGAATCTGAGCTTGGGTTTCCCGCAAGCGGTTGCCCAGTTCCACCACCGCATAGGGCTCCACATAGAGGGTGGCCCCGCTGGCAGAGCTGTCGTGCACAATGCCGCGGATGAGATCCCGCTGGGCGGCCTTCACCATCAGCACAAACCGCCCCTGCCGCTGGCCGATCAGGGTATCCTGTAGCGCCTGGGGGTACTGGCTCATCAACTGTTGCAGGCGCTCTTGGATCTGGCTGCGTTGCTGCCGTTGCTGCCGGCGCAGATCGGCAAGGACGGGGCTGGCACTGTCCCGCACCTCCCCCTGCTCCTCCAGACAGCGAAAGATCTCCTGCTCCAGTTCCGGGTAGGTGCGTAGGTCACTCACCCAAGCCTGCAGGCGGGGCAGACAGTCCTGGTCATCGATCAAACGGCGGATGCGGCGGGCGGATCCTAGAGTTGTAGCAACCTGCACCAGCTCTTCCCCGCTCAGGATCCCTCCCCGTTCGGCTCGTTCCAAGGCCGGCAGCAAGTTGTGGATCCCTGCCATGGAAACTCCGCCCGCCTGCGAGCGATCGAGGCGGATCGCCTCTTCAGTCTGCTCAAGATAGGCTTCGCTGTCGGCGCGACTCTGCCAGGGATCCAGCTCCAAGCAGGCGCGGCGGCCCAGCGGCGTGGCGGCAAAGGTGGCCAAGTGCTGACAGAGGCGGGGCCACTCCAGCAGTTCCAAAGTTTCTTGGCGGAGGGAGGAATCAGGCTGAGAAGAGACCGGAAGAGGGCACAAAGGGTTGGCCGTAGGCATTACTGAACCCATTGGCGATTCCAGATCAACGATTCCGGGAAGAACGGAGCTGCAATCGCTTCATCTCTTGCAAAAACTGCCGCTGATAGTTGAGGAAAGCAGTGTGCCACTCGCGGAAGCGACGCTCGCCATCACGCACCAACATCTGCCGATAGTGCTCGGAGTTGAGGCAGGGCTGGGCCGAGTTCATGGGGATCAACAAAAACGCTCTGATCCCATTGTGACAGGCTGCGGGACGCCCTTCACAGCTTCCGTGGGATCCCGCCTCCCTGCTTCTGCCCATGCAGGACGGGAGGATGCCGCCAGCAGCCTGCCATACTGGAAGAGTCACGGCACCTCAGATACTCAGGCCAAACTCGTGCGCAAACGAGTCACCCTAATCTTTCCCCGCCATTTGGTGAATGTCCCCGTCACCTATCGATTGGCCAAAGATTTTGATGTGGCCGCCAATATTGTGCGCGCCAGGGTAGCCCCCAACGAAGTGGGAACCTTGGTGGTGGAGCTCTCAGGGGACATCGACCAGGTGGAGGCTGGATTGGAGTGGGTACAGTCTCTGGGCATTGAGGTGGCCGAACGGGCCGAGGCAATTCAGATCGACCCCGATTTGTGTGTGGACTGCGGCTTGTGTACCGGAGTCTGCCCCACGGAGGCCCTCAGGATTTCCGCTCCCGACTGGAAACTGGAGTTCTCCCGCAACCGCTGTGTCATGTGCGAACAATGCGTTCCCACCTGCCCTGTTGGGGCGATCAGCGCGAGCCTGTGATCAGTTGGCCGAGTTGCCGACTCCCGCAAGCCGACAAATCCCTTTACAATGCTGTTAGATTTGTTTGACACGGTCAAATAGCTGCGGGACGTACTCGACATGGCTTCTACCCCATCGTTGATTTGGGCAACTTATGCCGGTTTGGCAATACTCTATCTGCTGGTGTTGCCGCTGTTGTCTTTGCTGTATGTGGACAAACGCTGGACTTCGGCTGGCGCTTGGGAAAAGGTGCTGATGTTTTTCTTAGTCTTGTTTTTCTTTCCCGGCATGGTGCTGGTGGCTCCCTTCATGACATTTCGACCCAAGCCTCGGTCGCTGTGAGGCCGGCCATTTGTCGATTACCGGGTCATGCGCAGATTGGATGTTCTTGGCGTCGGCCTAGGCCTGCTGTTGGGGGGCGGCGGCCTCTACGGCCTGCTGCTTTGGGCGGGCTTAGACACGGGGGCTGCGCAGCAGATATCCAGCGTGGTGCTTTTGCTGGCGTGCTTGGGCTGGACTTTGGGCTACCTGAGGCGGGTGCTGCGTGGGGAAATGACCTTGAAGGCTCAGTGGGCCAGCTTCGAAACCCAGCAAATCCAAGAGAAGCTCCATTCGCTCTCTGCGGAAGAGTGGCAGGCCCTACAAGCTGAATTGGCAGCCGAGCCAGAAGGGATCCCTGATGGGGTTGAGCAAGACAAAAATTGAGGCCACCGGACAGGCCGCGCCCAAAAGTTCGCTGGTGGGGCTCCGGGGTGGGCGCCCAGAAGGTTGGGTTTCCACAGCAGCACTTGTATATCCGGTTACTATTTGCTCCTCTTGAGAATGCTATACTACGCTCCGTGCGCGATTCTGACGTATGACGGATCAGCGAGTAGAGCAAGCCTTTAACTTTCCTTCTACATTTTCATCCCCTATGAGCAAAGCCATACTGCTGGCTCAGGGCCAAGCCTCACAAGTTCATCTCTGGAAGTTGGGACTGGAGTCGCAGGGACACTCTGTGGTGCTGGTTTCCCCCTGTGAAGCGTTGCTGGAGGTGGCAACCAGTCAGCCTCTGGATCTGGATCTGATGGTGGTGGACATGACGACGGGGCTGTTTAACCCCTATGCCTTTTGCCGAGAGTGCCAAAGCAAGCTGCCCAATATCCCTGTGATCCTGACTCATTATCCCGGTCGCCACATCGAGCCGGCAGAGCGACGCTGGGCAATTTATCAGGGGGCAGCGGATGTAATCCCTGGCTTGGCCGAGGCCGGGGATATTCTCCACTCCCTCGAGCGAGTTTACGAGGCTGCCAGATGGTTCTGGCCTATTGACACGGAGGCACTCTACAGGGCTCTGGAGCAAGCGGGTTTGTGGCCTGGCAAGGTCAGCCGTACATCCTCTTCCTCCACTCAGGCGCATCCTCCCACTGCCTCTTTACAACCCATCACAGCAGAAGAAAAACCAGGGCAAAAAGACTCGACCCCACAGATGAAGTACCGATTGATGTATCGGGGCCGCCCTGTTGGTGGGGCCTTAACTCAGCACCAGGGCTAGGGTGGCGCCCTGGGATCCCGTCTCGATCAACCGCAAGTCACCCCCGTGGGCTTGCAGGATGCGCTTGGCAATGTACAGTCCCAGACCTCCCGATCCGGTTGGGTAGCGCTGGCCGGCGATGTGGATGGGCTGGGCGATGTAGGGCTGGGCCAGCTCTTCCAGGGGAGCCGGCAGGCCAGGGCCATCATCCCGCACCTGGATCTGGCGAGGGCTGACGGTCAGCACCACCGCATGGCGGGCGTAGCGCAAGGCGTTGTCCACGAGATTCACCAGCGCCCGTTCCAGCTCGGCCTCATCGGCGTTGCCCCAGCCCTCTCCTTCCACGCGCAGGTCGATCCCCCGTTCTTGGGCCAGGGATCCCATGCGTTCGGCCACTCTTCTGGCCAAGGATCCCAGATCGCAAAGACGAGGGTGCAGCTCGATCTCGCCCCGCTCCAGGCGGTGGGCCTCCACCATTTTTTGCACCAGCGCCAGGTTGTGTTGGTTCTCCTCCAGGATGCGATCCAGCAGGGCAAGCCGTTCCCGGGGATCCAACTGCTGCTCCTGCTTGAAGGCGCTCAGCAGATGTCCAAAGGCGATGAGGGGAGTTTTCAAGTCATGCACCAAGGTGGCGATGAAGGCCTCCCGCCGCAACTGGTCGATCTGGATCTGGCGCAGCAAATGGGCAAAAGCCTGCCGCAGGATTAGGGCCTCTTGGGGATCCTGGGTACGAAGCAGCAAATTCCAACGGGCCGGCTGGTTGATCAAGGTTTCTAGGTGGGCCAACTCGCGGGCCAGCAAGGTGAGGGGGCGCAGGATCAAAGAAGACAGGACATAGCCCACCACCGCCGATAGTACCGCCAGCAACGGGATCCACAGCAGCAGCAGAATGATCCCTTCGGCACTAAATTGCGTGTCGGGCCAGATCCACTGCACCGACAGGATGAACACCAAGTTGGGGACAAAGGAAAGGCTGGCAATCACCAGCGCCACCTGCGTGCGCAAGCTGTGGGGAAAGCGGCGACGCCAAAACTCAAGGAGGCGGTGTCTCAAGGGGGAATGGAAGAGAGGCTTAACTTGAATTAGGCCAGAGACCAGCAGAGGGGTCAAGAGGGCCGGCGAAAAACAGGGGCACTCCCAACTGAACTGGGATCCCTGACACCCGATCCCTGCCGGGCAAAGAGTTGCGCCAGGCGCTCTGTCCCAGCCTGAATTCAAATCCAGAGCTGATTGGGACGCCTGGAGTGCTGAGAGAAGTCTTCCAGCCCCTAGGGTTATAGTCGTTTCAAACAGGATTGAGACACTTTGTCGCCAACCCAAGCGCTCCGCGCCGCTCACGCGACCACCCCCAACCCCTCTCCCAGAGGCCCTCACCCCCAACCCCTCTCCCAGAGGGAGAGGGGAGTTAGAACAGCGTTGTGTAGCAACAACGACGTAGAGAAACGTTGCATTGCCATTTGAAATGACTATAAAACCCGGCGGGCCTGGGCATGGGCGCGGCGTCCCCGTCGGGATTGGGATCGCGTGAATAGGCCATGAAAAAACCTCTGGGAGTCTGTCCGTGTTTCGACCCCAGAGGCTTCTTCTCTTCACTCCTCACCACTATTGAGCGTAGCTGCCCGCCGAAAGGTTGTCAAGCATTTTCCCATTGCGGTTGGCGCATGGGAAAGTGCGCCAGGGTGGCGCTGCCGTACAGAACCATCTGCCGGGGCTGTAGGTTCACCCGATCTACCCGCAGCTCCGTACCCCGCAAGGCCAACTGATCCAAGTCCAGAAGCCCATTCAGGTGATCGACCAAGGCCCGGCTCAACGCCAGCTCCGCCTCTGTATCACCCACAAACATCGGATCTGTAAAGCGGATGCGACGCTGCTCCACCACCTCAACCTGGGCGGAAAAACCAACGCGGAGAGACCTGGCCTCTGCTTGCTGTACGTTTGCCTGCAATTCCAGTCGACGCGCCGGAGTGATGGCGATACGAACGTGGTGGAAGGATAGGGATTTGCCATCCTGCCCTACCAAGGCCAGCCTGTTCAGCACAAAAGGCGTGTTGAAGGATTGGGCCAGATCGGCTTCGCTCAGCACCACCCGCATCGTGGCCTGTACCGGCTGGCGCAGCTTGATCTTCCCCTGCCAGATTTGGCTGAAATCAATGGCCACAGCATTGCAAAACAGCTCTAGGGCCGAAAGCCTCAGGCCGTTGTACATCTGCAGGTGCTGGCCCAACAGCTCAAAGCTGTCGATGCGTCCTTGCAACAGCTTGGCGACAGGCTCGACTCGCACACGCGCCTCCAGCCGCTCTACCTGCTTGAAGAGAGCGCGAATGGCTGCGCTCACGCCCCGACTGACCCAGTCAACAGCCATAGGATTCTCAAGGAGCAGTTCCGGCAGGAGTCCTGTAGTCATAGGGCAAGGTGAAGAGCGCCTACAGAGATCATAACCAACCATTAAGAAAAGTTACAAACACCGCCGCGGCTGCTCCTTCAGAGAGAAGTGCGTCCTTCTTGAATGGCCGAGCGGGCCACGGCTGCAATTCCCTGGTCGGTGGCGCGGGGCAGATGAAAGTACCGCCCGCCCGCCAGTTCCGCCAGCTCGGCGCCAAAGCCGGTGGTTACAAAGCGGCTCTGCGAGTCGATGAAAAGCAGCTTCAATCCCAGGGCACGGATGCGCAGGGCGATCTCCCGCAGCTCCTGCTTCAGGTCGATGGGATCGCCTTCGCTGCGTCCCAGGGAGCGGCTGAGGGGGATGTTGCCCCGGCCATCGGTGAGGGCCACCAGCATCACCTGACCCACGTCGCCGCTGGCGCGGGCGTTGACCCCTAGGCGCACCGCTTGGGTGAGGGCATGGGCCAGTGGGGATCCCCCGCCACAGGGCAGGGATTCCAGGCGGCGGCGGGCCAGCTCGATGGAGCGGGTGGGGGGCAGCAGCACTTCGGCAGCCTCGCCACGAAAGGCGATGAGGGCAACCTTGTCGCGGTTTTGGTAGGCCTCGGTCAGCAGGCGCAGGGCGGCGCCTTTGGCCGCTTGCATGCGGTTGAGGGCCATGGAGCCGGAGGCATCCACCACAAAGATCACCAAGGCTCCAGCTTTGCGGGCCAGCTTTTTGGCGCGGATGTCGCCGGGCTCGACGATGACGGCCCGCCCCGGCTGCCGCAGGCGGCGACTTTTCTGGTAGGGGGCAGCAGCCCGCAGGGTGGCATCGACGGCGATGCGGGGGTTGACGCCCTGGGGCAGAATGGGCTTGATGTAACGGCCCCGGTCGGCGCTGAACACCAGGCTGCGGGATCCCGTTTTTCCCTGCTGGTTCAGAGATTGGGCGAAGGCCAAGAGGCGCGGGTCGAGGGCCACCTGCTCAGGATCGAAGAAAAACTCCTGCGGCAGGCTGAGATTTTCCGGCTGGGGATCCGTTTCCTCCTTGTCCTCACCGGCGTTGTCGGGGTCTGGCGGCGGGGGATCCGGCTGTTGCGATTGGGG